>JABFGF010000004.1:0-300000 GCA_013112635.1 Calditrichota bacterium
AAAGAGTTATGCACATAAATCCACAACTTATTAACAAAAAAGAAGCAAAAAAAGGAAGTACTAAAAACGTTATACTACAACAACTAAATTTATCTTACAAAGTTACCTTTTATTATGAGTCAACTGGAATGGAGGATTTACGCGGCATTTTTGGAGATGATAAGGTCCCATCCTTTTGCCGAATGGGACCTGTTTATTTCGTTAAATAGCAAAATTGATTCCAACACTTACATTGTTGTATTTACCAATATTGTAATCTGCATTAAGATTAATAATAAGAAAGCGAATACTTAATCCTAAAGTTAATCGGCTGGTATTTTTTCCTTCAATTTCAAAATTTACTTCCTGGGTCAAAGGTCCGGAAGGAGAATTTACTATAAAATCATACGTAACTTCCATGGTAGAGCTTTCCAGCATAAATCCGGCATAAGGTGTAACATTAAGTGCCTCAAAGCCAAACTGTTTACTGGCATTTAGTCCAAAAGCAGTTGTATTTGTTTTAAAAAGTTTTCCTATTTTCAATTGTTGTGTAAAAAATCCAGCAGAAACATCCAATGGCAAAGGAACAGGCAACCAAGCTGCAGGATTATGCTGAAGGCCAAATCCAAAATATTTAAAATTACCTAAATCGTCATTCAGAGGAACATCCGGTAAATAACGGAAAGTAGCCTGTGTACCGTAAATCGTACCAATACTTAATTGAGGCGTGGCCATTGGCAAAAGCTCCAGATTTGCTAAATCTTTAAACCCACCACCGGGCAATTCTACAACCTGATCTTCAACAATAATTTGTTGTTGGCTATTTGGCTCAGTAATGGTTTGCCCGGGAAAAGTAATTGTAATCTTGTCTTCTTCCGGCCCAATTATCGTTGCACCTTCCATTCTTACTTCAAAAGCCTGAGATGCTAATATTTGTTTAAACTCGTCCTGTAGACTGCCAGGTAAACTTGCCCAATTAGGATCTGAACTTAAAATTTGTTCTGCTTCGGCTGATGAAAATTTAAAATTACCCTGGGTTGAAAAATGCGTCGCATCGCTAGGGAACTGAGAACCCATGAAAACAAATCCAACCTCCAAATCAAACCCAAATTTTTCATCTTGCGGGGCTTTATGAAACCAACCGGCATTTAAATCTGCCCCGAATCCTGAACCAATTGGATTTAAATAACTTCCGGCTGCATCGGCAGAAAGGTTTTGTAATGTTTCTTCCAGGCTTCCTTCTTCTTGCGAAAATGCAAAAGAAAAAGAAATGAAGAGTAAACATGTAGCTTGAATTATATACTTCATTTAGACCTCCTGAGTTAATAAATGATTTCAAATAATATGGGTTCAAAAAGGATGCCACAAAGCAACCTTCAGTTTAACGTATTGTTTTTATAGAATTTATACTTTGATTAAATTTTTAAGCTTTTCAATTGTCGGTTTTGTGCAACAGAAGTGACTCAATATATAGTCGCCCCAATACGACAAATATCAAGGTGTAAAAGAATTATGGTTTTACGGTCACATTTCTAATTTGCAATTTTTTGAAATAAAAAAGTTTTTACACTAATATTTTTATCTTAAATTGGCGAGATTATTATCAAACCAAACAATGAGGAGAAACAATGAAGTTAGTTATTAGTTTACTAAGTGTTTTATCACTTTTATTTTTTGTGGCCTGTGGCGGCGAAAAGAAAGCAGAAGAAGCAGCAAAACCCGCTAATCCAAATGGCTTAACCGATTTCGAAATGGAAAATGGAATTGGCCCGGTTAAAGAAAAAATCGTATTGGGTGAAATTGATCCGGTAAAAGTTGCTGCAGGAGAGAAAACATACAACTCACTTTGTGCCCCTTGCCATAAATTAGACAAGCGTCTTGTTGGCCCGGCACAACGCTATACTGTAGACCGCCGTACACCTGAGTATATTTTAAATATGATTATGAACCCTGATGAAATGACAAAAAAACATCCAACAGGAAAAGAATTACTGGCTGAATATTTGGCACCTATGACCAATATGAACCTTACATTGGACCAGGCAAAAGAGGTTCTTGAATACCTTCGTTCTATTGCTAAAGAAGGCCATGAAAAAAATATCGTTGCTGATCCGGTTTTTAAAAATGCTAAAAAATAAATTTTTTGTTTGAATAGTGTTTTTAGTTAAAGGCTATGGATATTTCCATAGCCTTTTTTTTGTATAAAAAAGTTGTTTTTTTGTTTATATTTGGCATTATTAACCGTATATTAAGACAATAAGGTCTTATATATCATTCCGGTTTACCTATTTATGTTATTATCAAAAGCATGTATTTATGGAGTAAGGGCTGCAATCTACCTGGCCGTTTATGAAGAACGCCCCTTTGTTCCAATAAAAGAGATCGCTGAAACACTAAATATCTCATTTCATTTCCTTACAAAAATATTGCAGATACTTTCAAAAGCCGGGCTTATAAAATCCATTAAAGGCCCAAATGGCGGTGTAACATTAAAATTGCCGGCTGCAAAATTAACGGTTTTTGACATTGTTTTTGCAATTGACGGTGCGGAAATCTTTGATGAATGTGTACTTGGCCATCCCGGCTGCTCTGATGACAATCCATGTTCACTTCATAGAATTTGGCGTGTAACAAAAGAAGAACTTAGGGCTGAACTAAAGAGGGAATCCCTGCAAGATTTGGCCAAACAAGTTCAAGACGGTTCAATAAGGTTATTCGATGTTTATTAATTCTGAGATAAATGTATTTTTTAAAGATTTTTTTATCACTTATCATTAAATTAGATATAACAAACGGAGGTTCAGTTATGTTTTGCTATTATAAACCCAAAAAATATTATTGGGTGTTCACACTTAGTATAGGATAGGCATTTTTATTAACCAACTATTACTATCAACGTTACCAATTTTATTAGAGGAGAAATTATAATGAAAACTATTTTTATAGTTTTATTTTCATTTGCACTCATTTTAAGTTCATGTAAACAAACGGAATCGAATGCCGGGGGTGGGGAAGATTTTGAAAAAAATACTCCATTAGGACAAGCTTCTGTTGTGGATGAAGAATCTGCAAAAAACATTTTACAGTTGGCTATTGCAACCGAAGACCTTTCAACACTTGTTGCAGCGGTCCAGGCTGCTCAGATAGAGCATGTTTTAGTAAACGCTGGCCCACTAACAGTATTTGCACCGGTCAATTCTGCTTTCGATGCATTGCCTGAGGGAACAGTGGCGACATTATTAAAGCCCGAAAACAAGAAAAAGCTTGCTTTCATTTTAACAAATCATGCCTCACCAAGCACATACAAAGGACGCCTTCTTAAAGATGGACGAAAACTTTATATGGCGACCGGAGAGTATATCGAAATTAAAAGAGAAGGTGAAGATATCTTTATAGGCGGGGCAAAAATTCTTGCGACAGTTGATGCTTCAAACGGCGTTGTGCACTTGATAGACAAAGTATTAGTTCCGGCAGAGAAATAACTAAACAAATCAAAAAAAAGGTAGAATTATGAATTTATCATTTAAATCAATCTCAATATTTTTATTGATAGGTCTTTCACTGGCTATTTTTAGTTGCCAGCAAGGATCGAATGGCGGTGCATTAAAAAATAGCACTGCTGAAAAAGTTTTTGTTGCACCGGGTGAACATGATGAGTTTTATGCATTTATTTCCGGTGGTTTTAGCGGACAACTTGCTGTATATGGTTTGCCATCTGGAAGACTATTTAAGGTTATCCCTGTTTTTTCTGTAGATGCTGAAAAAGCCTGGGGATTTAATGAAGAAACAAAACCAATGCTTCAAACATCTCATGGCTTTATTCCATGGGGAGATTCACACCATCCTGATATTTCGCAGACAAACGGTGAGCTTGATGGAAGATGGGTTTTTATAAACGAAAACAATACACCACGTATTGCGCGTATTAGCCTGGAAACATTTGAAACTGACGAAATTATAGAAATTCCAAACAGTGCTGGTAACCATAGCTCATCATTTGTTACTGAGAATACAGAGTATGTTGTTGCAGGAACACGCTTTAGTGTACCTGTTCCACAGAGAGATATGCCTATTGCAGAATATAAAGGAAATTTCAAAGGCGCCTTATCTTTCATTAAGGTTGATCCGGAACATGGGCATATGAACATTGAGTTTCAGATATTAATGCCAGGTTTCGATTATGACCTTTCACATCCGGGTCGTGGTAAATCACACGGTTGGTTTTTCTTCACAACATATAATACAGAAGAAGCAAGCACATTAATGGAAGTAAATGCTTCACAAAATGACAAAGATTTTATCGCTGCCATTAATTGGAAAAAAGCTGAAGAATATATGAAGGCTGGAAAATTTAAAACAATGCCTGCAAATTATGCCCATAATGTTTATGATGAAGCTACCCACAGTGCGACAACCACATGGAAAAAAGAAGTAAGAGTGCTTGACCCAGCAGAACTCCCAGGGTTGGTCTATTTTATGCCTACACCTAAATCACCACATGGTTGCGATGTTGACCCATCTGGAGAATACATTGTTGGTAGTGGAAAACTTGCAGCTGCTTTAACAGTACACTCATTCACAAAAATGGAAAAAGCTATCGCTGATAAAAACTTCGAAGGTGAAGCTTATGGTATTCCAGTTTTAAGTTTTGATGCTACATTGGCCGGAACTGTAGAACAACCTGGTCTTGGCCCATTACACACTGAATTTGATGGTAAAGGAAATGCTTATACAACATTTTTCATCTCATCAGAAGTGGTTAAATGGAAACTTGGTACATGGGAAGTTATTGACAGAAAACCAACTTATTACTCAGTTGGCCACTTAATGATTCCTGGTGGAAACTCCCGCAAGCCATTTGGTAAATATGTAGTTGCAATGAATAAAATTACAAAAGACCGCTATTTGCCAACAGGTCCTGAAGTAACTCAATCTGCACAGCTTTATGATATTAGTGGCGAAAAAATGGAATTATTGCTTGATTTTCCAACAGTTGGTGAACCACATTATGCTGCCGGTATTGCTGCGGATTTAATTAAACCGCGTTCAAAAAAATTCTACAGACTTGCTGATAACAATCATCCATATGCAACTAAAAGCCAGGATGAAACAAGAGTTGAACGTAAAGGAAAAGACGTCCATGTATATATGACAATGATCCGCAGTCACTTTGCACCTGATAATATTGAAGGGATAAAAGTTGGTGACCGTGTTTATTTTCATGTAACAAATCTTGAGCAGGATTATGATGTACCTCATGGTATAAGTATGATTGGTGCAAATACATCTGAATTATTAATCATGCCTGGTCAGACAGAAACTTTTGTCTGGGAACCTAAGCAAGTTGGGGTTTGGCCTTTCTACTGTACAGATTTCTGCTCTGCACTTCACCAGGAAATGCAAGGGTATGTTCGTGTTTCTCCAAAGAACTCTAAAATTAAACTGAGCTGGTCTTTAGACGGTGAATAAAAAATGTATCTAAAACGGAATAAATAACTCTAAGTTTACAAATAATATTAATAGCCCCGAACTTTCGGGGCTATTATTTTACCCAAAACGAATTGCAGTATTGGATTTAAAGAAATGAAAAAGTCAAAAATATTAATGATTATCGGTTCTCTTTTATTATTAACTCTTTTTGTGTTGCCTTTATGGAATATAACCCTGGATGCACCGCAATATCCGGACTCTCTTGGAATTGATATTTATATTACTAAAATGCAGGGTGCCCATGAAGGTGATATCCAAAATATAAACATTATGAACCACTATGTTGGCATGGAAAAATTACCCGAAAAAATGAAAGAATTTGAATTATTTCCAATTGTTGTAATTGTTATGGCTCTTCTTGGTGTGATAATAGGTTTTATTGGGAAAAGAAAACTATTTCTTGCCTGGTTTGTAGCCATGGCAATACTTGGTTCCATTGGAATGTATGATTTTTATTTATGGGAATATAAATACGGACATAACCTGGATCCAAAAGCAGCAATCCAATTCCCGGGACAAGCATATCAACCACCACTTATTGGTTCAAAAACTATTCTTAACTTTAAAGCTCATTCATATCCAATGAGCGGCGGATACATGCTTTTTGCCGGAATGTTTTTGAGTTTAGGAGCGTTCTTTGTTGCAGGCAAAGAAGAAGAAAAGGAGAACTAATGCATCGTTTGAAATTAATTTTACTATTTTTTGGTTTTGTTTCACTAGTTTCTTGCGGGATTGAACCAGGAACGATTGATTATGGAAAAGATGCCTGTTCGTTTTGCCAGATGAATATTGTGGACAACCAGCATGCTGCTCAAGTTGTTACAAATAAAGGCAAAGTATTTAAATATGATGCCATTGAGTGCATGATGCGTGACATAAAAAAGAAAGATCATAACAGCATCGCCTTATATTTAATTACTGACTATTCTGAGCCAGGTAAATTTACTGATGCTCAAAAAGCAACATATCTTGTAAGTGCAAATGTTCCTAGTCCGATGGGAGCAAATCTCTCCGGGTTTAGCAAAAAGGAAAATGCATCCACCTTGCAACAGGAAAAAGAAGGCACATTATATTCCTGGGATGAATTAAAAAACCAATTTTGACATTTGCTTATTAAAGCAAATAAAATATCATTCTGAAAAGCTACGAATGACAATTATTAATGAAGTACAACCATTATAGATGTACTTCATTTTTTTTAGAAAGACATTAATATCTTCTGTTGTTTTCCAGACGAAACACTGAATTAAATTGAATGAAAATTGTAAAAAAATATTTCTTAATCTTCTCACTTTTCTGTTATGCCGGTCTTTCTGCAAATGAACTAACCGTTTGTGCATCATGTGAATACCCTACAATAAAAGAGGCTGTTCAATTGGCCCAAAGCGGTGACACACTTATTATTGAACCAGGCACATATTTTGAATCGGATATTCAAATTGAAAAACCGCTCACTATTCTTGGGATAAATTATCCTGTAATCGATGGTCAGGAAAAAAGTTATATAATTAATATCACCAGTGACAGTGTTACAATCAAAGGTCTTTCACTTAAAAATATTGGCAGAAGTTATACTACAGATTTTGCAGCAATCCGTACATACAAGGTAAAATATTTTCATTTTGAAGATATTAAATTAGATAATCCATTTTTTGGATTTCATATCGAAAAATCATCTAACGGAGTTATAAAAAACAATATTATCAGAGGAAATGCTGTTTCAGAGCATAACTCTGGAAATGGAATTCATCTCTGGCATTCTTCAAAAATCCAAATTCTTAATAATTCCATCGAAAACATGAGAGATGGAATTTACTTTGAGTTTGTAAAACACAGCATCGTTCGTGATAATGTTAGTAGAAATAATATTCGCTATGGTTTACATTTCATGTTTTCCAATGATGACAGATATGAAAAAAATCTTTTTGAAAAAAACGGCGCTGGTGTTGCCGTAATGTTTTCAAAAAACATTTACATGAAGTATAATACTTTTCGCTTAAATTGGGGTTCTGCATCGTATGGATTATTGCTGAAAGAAATAAATGATGCAGTAATAACACACAATCAATTTGACCAAAATACAATAGGAGTAAATGCCGATGGGGCCAACCGGATTGTATTTGAAAACAATAGTTTTAATAATAACGGTTGGGCTATCCGATTTTTAGGCGCATGCTATGGGAATAAAATCCTGCAAAATAATTTTTTACACAATGCCCTCGATATTTCTTACAAAGGCAACATGAATGGCAATATTTTTGACAGAAATTTTTGGAGTGAATACACCGGATATGATTTAAACAAGGATAATATCGGAGATGTGCCCTACCGGCCTGTAAAACTTTTTTCTTATGTTGTAAACAACACTCCGGAGACAATCATTTTGCTGCGCAGCTTGTTTGTAGATATAATAAATTTTTCAGAAAAAGTATCTCCCATTTTTACTCCGGATAATTTAAAAGACTTTAACCCTCTTATGAAACCAGTTATAAATAATGATTGATGTAAAGAATTTATTTAAAAGTTACGGTCCTGTTGTAGTATTAAAAGGCATAAACCTGACAATTGACCAACAAGGTATTGTTGCTGTTTTAGGCCCAAATGGTTCCGGAAAAACTACTCTGATAAAAACAATTTTGGGAATGGTGATTTCTCAAAAAGGTGAAATCTTATTAAATGGAGACCCGGTAAAAAACAAATGGCTTTACAGGAATCAAATTTCCTATATGCCGCAAATAGCCAATTTCCCTCAAAATCTTAAGGTTTTAGAACTTATTGGGATGATTAAGAATTTACGTGGGCAAACAACCAAGGACAAAGAGCTGATTGAACAGTTTGGACTGGAAACTTTTTTAGACAAAAAGCTTGGAACATTGTCCGGCGGAACACGCCAAAAAGTAAATATAGTCTTAACTTTTATGTTTGATTCCCCCTTAATTATTTTGGATGAGCCAACTACAGGGCTGGATCCTGTTGCATTGATCCATTTAAAAAAACTATTAAGTGAAGAAAAGCAAAAAGGTAAAACCATTCTAATAACAACCCATATTATGAACCTGGTTGAAGAAATATCTGACCAGGTAATTTTCTTATTAGATGGAACAATCTATTTTAACGGAACTGTTGCCTCCTTAAAAGAGCAGACAGGTCAAAAAAACTTAGAACACGCTATTGCTACAATCCTGAAAGAGAACAATGATTAAAATTTTGAAGTACAGTTTTTTTGATTTAATGCGCAGCCGATGGAGTTATATCTATTTCCTGTTTTACCTTGTTTTGGGCTTTATTCTTTTTTTCTTAAACGAAGAAGTTAGCAAGGCCGTTATAACCCTTCTTAATATTATTATCGTTTTAACCCCGTTAATAGGGACCATTTTTGGTGTTATGTATTACTACAGTTCGAAGGAATTTACCGAACTACTTTTGGCACAACCTCTAAAACGAACAACAATTTTCCTTGGACAGTACCTGGGCTTAAGTCTTTCACTTGCTCTAAGCCTAATTATTGGTCTGGGGATTCCATTTGTTATTTATGGCGTTTTTCTCTCTTCAGCTATTTGGGATTTTGCAACTCTGTTGCTGATTGGCGGGTTTCTGACTTTTATTTTTGTGGCGCTCTCATTTCTAATCGGCCTATCCTTTAATGATAAAATTAAAGGTTTTGGCTTCGCGATTTTAATGTGGCTTTTCCTTGCAGTTATCTATGATGGCATATTTCTTCTTTCAATGATAATTTTTGATGACTATCCTCTTGATAAATTTGCACTCGGAATGACTTTATTTAATCCAATTGATTTATCACGGATTTTAATACTCCTTAAGTTAGATATATCAGCCTTACTCGGGTACACAGGAGCTGTTTTCCAGAAGTTTTTTGGGACAAGCCTTGGTATGATTCTCTCGACAACCATTTTAAGTCTGTGGGTTTTAATCCCAGGTTGGCTGATGATCAGAAAAGCAAAAAAGAAAGATTTTTAAGAAAACCAGGATATCTTTTTAAACAGCCCGTTTTTTATCTTCAATTAATTTATCTACTGCCATTAATCCTGAACCAAAAAGAAAATAAACTCCCAATAACACAAGAACCAAAACAGCTAATTCCAAAGATTGCCCTGCCGACATTAAACCTTGCTCTAAATGTACAACAAAAACAGCGCCTGCTAAAACCGGAATTTGGATTAAAGCCGCGAAACGGGTTAGCAAACCAATTGCCAGACATAATCCGCCAATTAAATGGGAAATTGTTATATATGAAAAATACCAATATTCCTGATCTGAGCCTGCAAGTTCAATAAGTGCCGCCGGATTGGAAAAAAGAATTAATCCTCGAATAAGTAAGGCCGTTCCTAAAAATATACGGATATATGAATAAGCTAAATTTTGATTCGATTCCAGCTTTTGAACTGTATTATCAATAATTTTCAAAATTCCCCCCTTTTAGCCTGATAATTGTGTGAATATGGTTTTAGAAATGGTTTGATTGAGTACACGCGAATATATTTAGCAATCACATATTAGTCAAGGATATAGAGGTGAGGGAAAATATTTAAAATATCCATTTTTATTTAGGGGTTCTTTGTCTTTTTTTATATATTAAGGGCTTTGACCAACAATTATTATAATTTTCTCTTTTATGATTCAAGCTATCAAAGAAATATTTATTGTTTTTATTGCGCTTTATTTGCTTGTAATTGTTTCCGGTATTTTCAATTCAATAAATCTTATCCTTGCAGAAAAGGCCATTACAGAAGCACCTCAATGTATTGTTAGAAATAACGATAAACCATGTACATGTAGTTGTAGCAAAGAATTTGCAAGAGAATGTTGCTGTTGTTCCGTTGAAGAAACATCTCACCAAGCCGGCTCTGATCTACCACAAATTGTTTTTAAAGGAAGTTGCAACGAATTGCCCACAATACATTCCAACTTTATTGCCTTAAAATTTGTTGTAACAACAAAAACAGGTTATTACCTGTATCCTAAAAATAAAAAATATGACTGTTTTAGTAACAAATATAGCCAGGATTTTTCTTCTTCAATTGATCACCCGCCTCCACATAAATTATCTTAATCCAAAATCATTTAATTAAACTGTAGCCGTACTTTTCCCAATGGACATTCAAATGTTTCACCAATGGGTATTCTGGCTTCATTTTATTCAATTTACCAGATTAGTAAAATCAATTTCTAAGCAAAGTAGCATTGTCTCCATTTATGCTTTTACTAAATCTTGGAATTTGATTTATTATTCTTCTGGCAATCCAATAAATTCGGGAAGGAAGATAATTTTATGTATAAAATTTTTATTCTGATAATGAGTATGATTACGCTAAGTTTTGCTCAGGAATTTGGAACAATAAAGGGTATTATTCTAAAAGCACACGACAAATCAACATTGAGTGATGCCCAAATTACAATTGAAGAATTAAACTTGGGAGCCATCAGCGATGCTAATGGTAATTTTACATTAGAAAACATTCCATTGGGCAAACAAGTAATTATGGTGAGTTTTCTTGGTTTCCAAACAGTTAAAAAAACTGTGGAAGTCAAAAGTGGTGAAACTATCGAATTAAACATTTTAATGAAATATGAGCCTATTGTTATTGAAGAAATAATTGTTACAGCAGATAATGCCGGACAATCATCACAGATAGATGTTTATAGCGAAGCTCTTACTCAAAAAACACCAAAAGATATTGGCGAGTATTTTAAAAATGTTACCGGGGCCAATGCCATTAAAAAAGGTGGTTTTGCAATGGATCCGGTTATCAGGAATTTTAAAAATGACCAATTGAATATTCAATATGATGGTGGTGTCCGTTGCTGGGGTGGTTGCCCAAACAGAATGGATCCTCCAACATCTCACGTTCAGTCAGAAGATGTAGAAAAAATTGAAATCTTTAAAGGCCCGTTTTCAGTTCGTTTTGGTCAAACAATGGGTGGAATTGTTAACCTGGTAATGAAAAAACCGAACGTTTTTGAGCAATGGACTTTGAAGACAAGCGCTGAAACCGGTTATGAAACCAATGGAAATGGTGCTGTCGCCAGATTGGCTTTAAAAGGTGGTGATAATGGATATGATTTTTATATAAGCGGTGGAACAAAGAATTACCAAAACTATAAAACAGGTTCCGGCAACGAAGTTCCATCCGGCTTTAGAGTAAATGATTACACAGCCAAGATTGGTTATTTGCCGGCAAAAAATCATAGATTGCAAGTTTCCTGGAGACAGTCTTTTGCACGTGATGTAAATTATCCTTCCTTGCCAATGGATGCGTCCGTTGATGATACTGATATCCTGGCTTTTGATTACTCGGGCAGGAATATTAATAAGCTGATTTCCTCAATTACTGCAAAGGTTTATAAAACCGATGTCCGGCATATTATGACAAATGAAGCACGCATGAATTATAGCGCTGTCCATGCCGAAACCGATGCAACCACAGAAAGTTTTGGCGGTCGCTTTGAAACAGCTTTAAATGTTGTAAACAATGGGATTTTATTTGCAGGATTTGATTATTATAAGATGGGCCGCGAAGGCAACCGTACAAAAGAGATTTATAAAAATCTCTGCAACGGTATGGTGTTTTCAGAACCAAAATTTGTAACCGATTACGTTTGGCAAAATACAAACCTATCTGATGCCGGTATTTTTTCTGAATTGGATTATGCTTATAATGAAAGGCTGTCATTCAACATTGGCGGCCGGGTCGATTTTATAAATTCAGAAATCAATGATCCTTCGCCTCAATTCACAGAAGCTTATGGAGACATTTCCAGTTATGATGAAACCAATTTTAGTGCAACCGTCTCGGCTCATTATAAAGCAAGCAAAAATTTAAGTTTAAACTTGTCTCTCGGCCGTGGAACCAGGTCTCCCGATATTTCTGAAAGATATATAAACCATATGCCAATCGGGATGGATGCGTTTGAATATTTTGGAAACCCTAATTTAAAACCGGAAACAAATGACCAGATTGAACTTGGCCTTATTTCCAAATGGATTGGATTTAATATTAAAAGTAATGTCTATTATTCCAAGTTCAATAATTATATAACCGCAGTTTTAGATCCTACAATGGCGAAATTGTATTTGCCTTGTATGCCACCAGCAGGAACCAAAATTTTTCAAAATATTGAAAATGCTCATCAATATGGATTTGAAGCAAAAATAAGCCGCGAAATTGGTAAAGGATTTTCCTTCTCTAGCGGATTTGCATACACGATTGCACAAAATGAGGATTTTGATGAACCATTACCTGAAGTAGCGCCAATGGAAGGATCACTTGATTTAAGATATACAAACAGTGAACATAAATATTATGGTGAATTTTCCAGCAGATTTGTTCGTGAACAGGATCGTGTCGCTGATACATTTTCCGAAACAAAAACACCGGGATTCTCTGTTTTTAATTTCCAGGCCGGGATTGATTTATTTACATATTTTCATTTCTCGCTTTCAGTAAATAATATTTTTGATAAAAACTATTATGAACACCTTAGCAGAAAATATAAAAATATGCCAAATAGTTTTTACCTTTATGAACCCGGACGTAATGTAATTTTAAGATTACGCGCAGATATTTAATATTTGAAGACCTTGAAGGTTCCTCAACCTTCAAGGTCACTTTTCTTTTGCAGCATATCCAAACTTCTTATAGTTTCTCCTGATGGAAAAAGACAGATATTTCTACAAAAATACTTTTCATCATTTATATAACCGCGGTGCAAACAAACTCCCTGTATTCTTTGATCGAAATGATTATCTTTTTTTTCTTAGAAGAATTAGGGTTTTTAAACAAAAATACGAAATTTCAATTTTGTGTTATTGCCTGATGCCCAATCATTTTCATCTTTTTGTACAGCAACTTTCAGATGAGTTTCCTATTGGCAAATTCATATCAGACTTAATAAACTCATATACTAAGTCGATAAATAAAAAATATAAACGTAGCGGTGTGCTTTTTCAGGGAAGGACATCAAGTAAACTTATTGATCAGCAAGAATACTTTATTTGGTTAACAAAATATATTTTATTAAATCCTGTAAAATCAAAATTAGTACCTTGTGCTCATAATTGGGAATTTTCTTCGGCAAAAGACTATTTTGGAATAAGAAAAGGAAACCTGATTGATAATAATGAAATAATGTCTAACTTTTCTTCTAAAGAGGAATTTAGAGATTTTATAGAAAGCAGTGAAGAAAAATATGATTACTCGAAATTCAAATGAAAACCAGGCGACCTTGAAGGTTGCCAACAAACCTTCAAGGTCACTCAACAATCAGCTTCAAAAACGAATCCTTGTACTTGACGGCGCGATGGGCACAATGATCCAGGCCTATAAATTGGACGAAGCGAAATTCCGTGGTGAACGATTTAAAGACCATCATAAGGATCAGCAAGGAAATAATGACCTGCTTTCAATCACTCAACCAAAAGTGATTGAAGAAATCCATCTTGAATATCTCAATGCAGGTGCAGATATCATCGAGACTAACACTTTTAATGCCAATGGTGTCTCCATGCGTGATTATGATATGGTTGACCTGGTTTATGAAATGAACCTGGAATCTGCCAGGGTGGCAAAAAAAGCTGCTGATGAAAAGACAAATCAAAATCCCGACAAGCCAAGATTTGTTGCTGGATCAATCGGGCCTATGAATGCAGCACTTTCTTTATCTCCCGATGTTAACGATCCTTCTCAACGGGCAGTCAGCTGGGAAGAAGTTGTCGATGGGTATTATCATCAGGTACGCGGCTTGGTGGATGGCGGTGCGGATACGCTTCTTGTTGAAACCATATTTGATACATTGAACGGCAAGGCAGCGTTGTTTGCCATAGAAAAATATTTTGATGAATGCGGTAAAAGAATCCCGATTATGCTTTCTGTAACCATCATCGATATGAGCGGTAGGACTCTTTCTGGTCAAACACTGGAAGCATTTTTGGTTTCAGTTAAACACGCCAATTTATTCAGTATTGGTTTAAATTGTTCGCTGGGGCCAAAACAGATGCGCGCATTTATTGAAGAAATATCAGATCTTGCCCCCTGTTTTGTAACGCTTTACCCGAATGCCGGACTACCAAACGAGTTTGGCGGATATGATGAAACACCCGATGAAATGAATAATGTTCTGGAAGAATATGCTCAATCCGGGTTTATAAATATTGTTGGAGGTTGCTGTGGAACAAGTCCGGAGCATATCCGCAGGTTTGCAGAAAGCATGCAAGACCACACACCGCGTAAAATTCCACAAATAAAAACGCAAACACAATATAGCGGATTAGAGCCTTTGACCATTCGCGCTGATTCCAACTTTATCAACATTGGTGAGCGCTGCAATGTGACCGGATCAGCTCGTTTTGCCAAACTTATATTAAATGATGATTATGAAACAGCTTTAAGCGTTGCCCGCAAACAGGTTGAAAACGGCGCCCAAATCCTGGATATAAACATGGATGAAGGCATGCTCGATTCAGAAAAAGCAATGATCCATTTTTTAAAACTTATTGCCACTGAACCTGAAATTGTTAAAGTGCCTTTGATGATTGATTCATCAAAATGGAGCGTGATAGAAGCCGGTTTAAAAAATATCCAGGGCAAAGCCATCGTCAATTCGATAAGTATGAAAGAAGGCGAGGAAACATTTTTAAAGCAAGCCAAATTAGCGCTTTTGTACGGTGCGGCTGTAATTGTGATGGCTTTTGATGAACAGGGTCAGGCTGATACTTATGAACGCAAAATTGAGATTTGTGAACGTGCCTATAAATTATTGGTTGAAAGGCTCAACTTCCCGCCGGAAGATATTATTTTCGATCCCAATATTTTTGCCGTGGCCACAGGAATTGAGGAACATAACGAATATGCCATTCATTTTATTGAGGCAACCCGCTGGATAAAACAGAACTTGCCCCATGCGCGAATCAGTGGCGGTGTGAGCAACCTTTCCTTTTCATTTCGTGGCAACAACACGGTGCGAGAAGCCATGCATTCCGCTTTCCTCTATCACGCCATTCAGGCCGGTATGGATATGGGAATTGTTAACGCCGGGCAAATTGATGTTTATGAAGAGATTGATCCCGAATTATTGAAACTGGTTGAAGACGTGTTATTTAACCGCAATCCTGAAGCAACTGAAAACCTGGTCTCCTTTGCTGAAACCGTTAAACAAAAAGGACCACAGAAAATTGAAAATGCAGCCTGGCGTGATGATCCTGTTGAGAAAAGATTGGCCCATTCGCTTGTAAAAGGCATCGTCGAATTTATTGATGAAGATGTAGAAGAAGCACGTCAAAAATATAAGTCTCCCATAAAAGTAATTGAACAACCATTGATGGACGGCATGAATGTGGTTGGCGATCTGTTTGGAGCAGGCAAAATGTTTCTGCCACAGGTGGTAAAAAGTGCGCGGGTAATGAAAAAAGCCGTGGCCTACCTGCTGCCCTATCTTGAAGCAGAAAAGGCCGAGAATGCCTCCAGTTCTGCGGGGAAAATATTGCTGGCAACAGTAAAAGGGGACGTGCATGACATCGGGAAGAATATTGTGGGCGTTGTCTTGGGTTGCAATAATTACGAAATAGTTGACATGGGCGTGATGGTCCCTGCAGATAAAATTCTTGAGACTGCCCGCTCGGAAAATGTGGACATGATTGGTTTATCCGGCCTGATAACACCTTCGCTGGATGAGATGGTGCATGTGGCCAAAGAAATGCAACGACAGAATTTTGATGTGCCGCTTTTGATTGGCGGTGCAACAACATCTAAAAAGCATACGGCTGTAAAAATTGAGCCACAATATAAAGGTCCCATCTCGCACGTATTGGATGCATCGCGTGCGGTTGATGTGGTGAACAAACTGCTAAACCCGCTTAGCAAGATTGAATTTATGCAGGCGACCCAGGATGAATATAAAGAAATTCGCCAGGCTTACGAATCGAAGCAAAAAGCAACTACACTTATTTCAATCCGTGATGCGCGCAAAAATAGTTTTAAAACAGACTGGCAAAATATGGAAATTATGAAACCCGCCAATCTGGGTATAAAAGTTTTTAAAGATTTTCCTTTGGGCGAGATAAAAGAATATATCGATTGGGCGCCGTTCTTTTCCGTTTGGGAGCTTAAGGGCCGTTTTCCCGATATTCTTGAAAATGAGCAGGCGAAGCAAGTATATGATGACGCGCAAAAAATGCTGCAAGAAATTATTACCAACAAAAGCCTTTCTGCACATGCTGTGATTGGATTGTTCCCGGCCAATAGTGTCGGCGATGATATTGAACTTTTTATTGATGATGAAAGACATGGCCAGCTTGCAACTCTGCACACTCTGCGTCAGCAAATGCAGCGTAGAAATGAAAGGGCTAATTTTGCCTTATCCGATTTTATTGCACCAAAAGAGCGCGGAGTTAAAGACTATATGGGCGCATTCGCCGTTACTGCCGGAATTGGCCTGGATAAGCTGGTTGAAAAATATGAAGCTGATCATGATGATTATAAAAGCATAATGGCCAAGGCCGTTGCCGATAGACTCGCAGAGGCTTTTGCAGAATTAATGCACAAAAAAGTCCGCACTGAAATTTGGGCTTACTCCAGAGATGAAAAGCTGGACAATGCCGATTTAATAAAAGAAGAGTTTCGTGGCATCCGCCCTGCTCCGGGCTATCCTGCATGCCCTGATCATACAGAAAAAGAAACTTTGTTTAAATTGTTAGATGTAGAAAACAGTGCCGGAATTAACCTGACTGAATCTTTTGCCATGCTTCCCGCCGCTTCTGTTTCCGGTTGGTACTTTGCACATCCTGAGGCACGGTATTTTGGTTTGGGTAAAATTGGGCCAGACCAATTACAGGATTATGCCCATCGTAAAGGTATTAGTTTGCTGGAAGCAGAAAAATGGCTTGGGAGTAACTTGTAGTTCGATCCAACGGAACATGGCAAAAATTGGGAACAAACAAAACTTAAAATCCATGCCCAGTTAATCTGGCCATGAAGCAGCAAAATGCCACAAAACCAAGGTCTGCAAAATAAAATCGCTGCCGCATCAGAAGCCATCCAATCCGCAGATGCCATTATTATTACTGCAGGTGCGGGTATCGGCGTCGATTCCGGTTTGCCTGATTTCCGGGGCGATAAGGGATTTTGGAACGCCTATCCAGCCATTGCTAAGCTGGGGTTTTCATTTTCAGAAATGGCCAATCCTCACTGGTTTAAGCAAAAGCCTAAACTAGCTTGGGCATTTTACGGGCATCGTTTAAATCTTTACCGTAAAACCACGCCTCATTTGGGATTTAGACAACTGCTAGATATCTCTATCCAAAAAAAAGGTGGATATTTTGTCATTACTTCCAACATTGATGGTCATTTTCAAAAAGCCGGATTTGATGGGAACCTTATCAATGAAATCCATGGTTCAATCAATCATTTGCAATGTGTAAAACCTTGTTGTGATGATATCATAAATGCAGATAATCAGCAGGTTTTTGTGGACGAAGAAAAATTTGAAGCTCAAGAACCCTTACCGCAATGCCCAAATTGCAGTGATTTAGCCCGACCTAATATTTTAATGTTTAGCGACTGGTTATGGATTTCCAAACGCTCTAAAGAGCAAAACTTAAATTTTCGCTATTGGAAACGCGATATTCAGCAAAACGGATTCAAGCCTGTAATTATTGAAATTGGTGCAGGAGAAGCTGTACCAACCATCAGATTTCACTCAGAATCACTTGGCAAGCAATTTTCCGCTACACTTATCCGCATAAATCCACGAGATCATTCAGCCCCTGAAGGAAGCATATCAATCCCACTTGGCGGTGAAGAGGCTATAGATTTAATTTATAAAAAATTGCACGGGCATTAGTTTAAAAGAAGCCGAAAAATGACTGTCGAGTAACTTGTAATACAAAGATTTTTGATTGCCTGGAAAATATATTGACCAATCTCTTATCAAATAAAATTGCTTCTAATTATAAGAGTTGCCACGCCGAAAAAAGAATCTATGGAAAGTTGTTCGTATTTCGCCTGATACAACAACTGAATTTTCAAAGGGTCATTGAAAAAAGGATTTTTCATTGGTCATATCATCCGGATGATGGCGACATTTATGCCCGGAAAATTCACCCCTTCAAGGTTGCGGTCGAGAGACTGCAACCTTTTTTTATTTAAATAGCTTCAAAGTCCGCAGCCTAATTCAACCATTTTTAGTAAAAGCAGAAATTAAAATGCCAGTTTTAGATTCCCGATACAAATATTCAGGCATGACAGTTTTTTTATTCATCCCTATGCACAGAATCCGGTGAAAAGGCTGGCAGGCAAACCGCTATATAGTGTGCGCCTTCAGGTGTTGAATATTGGGTTTTCTCACCTTTATAAGAAATAAATGCTTCATTCTTTTTAATTACAAATTCCTTTCCTGCACATTTAATATGGACTGCTCCTTCAAGCACCAAAGTATATTCATCAAATTCTGGCGTTTGTGCTGGTTCTACCCAGCCGGCCGGACTTGTCATTCTGGCAATGCTTAGATCTGAAGATTGTGAATTTACATGCCCGATAAATTCCTCTATCAATTTTGGCTTATTTCCGGCTGCTTCAATAACAGTTGCATTCTTTATGTGTTGAGGCATACTTTCTCCTGTATTTAGATTCAATTTCTTTTACCATTCTTTTAATCTTTGTAACTTGTGGATGCATATTACATAACAATTTAAAATATCCTGAAACTATGAGCAACGATCTGCTTTTTAGCAAATTTGAAATTATCGATTGTTATAAAAAAGATGACAGCATGGCTGTTTACCTGGCCAACCATATTTATCTCCATAAAAAAATTATTTTAAAAACCCTTAATACCAAATTAATTGCCAATCCTGCCATCCTTAAGCGTTTTAAACGTGAAGCTCAACTGCTTGCAAAAATTGATCATCCCAATATTATTACTGTTTACGATTTTGGCCAGGCCGGAGATTATTTTTACATATCTTTTGAGTATTTCGAAAGCCAAAACCTTCGGGAAGCATTTAACGATAATGGCTGGTCTGTTCAGGATAAAATGTCAATCGTCCAACAAATTTGCATTGGCCTGGTAGAAACTCATTCTCACAAAATAATTCACCGCGATTTAAAACCAGAAAACATCCTTATCAATAAAAATAAACTAGTTAAGATTGCGGATTTTGGTTTAGCGCAAATAAGTGGCTCTGAAAAACTGACTGCTCCCGAATCAGTTGTAGGGACACCTGCTTATATGGCGCCGGAACAAATTCAAGGGATTACAACGGATGAACGCACAGATTTATTCGCCTTTGGAATAATAATCTTTGAACTTTTTTATGGCCAAAATCCATTTTTAGGAGATGATGCAGGGCAAACGTTAAACAACATTCAAAAATGCAGCTGGAAACCAATCTCCTCAAAAACAGATATTCCATCTTCAATTTTAAAGCTTATTGAGGGTCTGTTAAAAAAGAATAAAAATGAAAGAATTCAAACCTCCCGTGAGGTTTTATCTTATTTTGATTTGCCAACGAATGAACCTGAGCTTAAAAAGCCAGCACGTAAAACTGGTAAAATTACATTGATTTTTGTTCTCCTGGTTATTGCTTTTGTTTTCTTTTTTAAAGACAACTTGTTCACTGCTAAACCAATCGTTGAAAAAGTTAACCAATCTGAAAGAGACTCTTTAAAAACAGATAGTGTACAAATCTACCTGCAAGACACGTTGACAAGGCCCATTATACTAGCACCAAAAAATGAAAAAGAAAATAAGCCAGGTGATTTGGTTGCAATGGATACGGAAAAAGAAATTGGAATAAAAGAAGTCCTAAAAGAAACACCTGTCCCAACTTTCGGATATCTGGATTTAAAGTGCAGCCCCTGGGCAGATATATTTATAGATTCACAAAAAGTTGATACAACCCCAATAAAAAATGCAATCCGCCTTGAAAGCGGCCAATATTTTTTGCAACTGCGGCATCCGGATTATCCGGTTTACAGTGAAACAATCAAGATTTCTGAAGAAAATGTTTTAGAGTTAAATGTTAACTTGAATAATTTTGCCGGTTTTCTTAAATGTAATGTTTTTCCCTGGGGAAATATTTATATTGATAATGTTTTTAAAGGTCAAACACCTTTAAAAAATGTGATTATTCTAGAGCCGGGGAAACACACGCTTGAAGTAAGAAATTCAAAATATAAAACATATACATCAGAAATTTTTGCGGAAAAAGAAGATACTTTGTTTATTTCTGTTGACCTTATAAAAGAAAACAAATAAACTGGCATTAAAATTGAATACAACTATTAATGATTTTCTAAGTAAATGATAAATAAGATTATTGATAAATATATTCAGCTAACTAAACACGTCATGAAAATGAAAAAAACTGTACTTTTTTTATTAATTCTTCTACCTCTATTAAGCTCTGTTAAAGCGAATGAATGGGAAATTATTGGATCAATGCCTGTTCCTGTAAAAGGTGCGCAGGCTGTTGTGCATGATACAACAATCTATATTTTTGGCGGGTTTTCCGATTCTTTGCTTACAGGTACAAAACTAATACAGGCTTACTACCCCAATTCCAATAAATGGAAAATCCTGGACGATTCTTTAATTGTCCCCAGGTACGAACTTGCCGCACATGCATATAATGGAGAAACATATATTTTTGGCGGCGCGACCACATCCAACGATAGCAGCTATGCGATAGAAAAGAGGGAGTCCTCGGGCAAACAAGTAATTCATAAATATGATTATAATTTTAACAGAAAGTTTTCAACCTCTGTTGTTGCGGGAGATTATCTTTATATATTTGGCGGCTTTCCGGATTTTCAGCTATTTGATTCCCTTTCATATTGCGTTCAGTTTCATATTCCCAGTGGTGAGGTAGTTGATACTTTTAACATTAATGACATTTATGGTTATGATTTGCCAAGCGTCCAAATGTCTGCAGTAGCTAATGGACAAATCTATGTATTTGGCGGTGTTTTCAACGGCATTTTGCGTGAAGTGAGTACTTTTGGGCTTGATAACAAACAATGGAAATCAGAACCAACATCACTCAAAGAAAAGAGGGCCGGTGGTGTAGCAATTACTATTGAAAACTATGATCAAATTGTCCTTGTTGGTGGGTTTAATGAAATTAATCCTGAAGCAATGAATAGTGTAGAAATATATAATTATTTAGAAGGAAGTGTTGAGCGAAGTAACCCCCTAAATATTGAGCGCGCCGAATGCGCTGCTGTACTTTATAATGAATCTGTTTATGTTTTTGGCGGTAAAAATGAGAATGATGACATTGTTGAGTTCATTGAAAAAACAGATCTTCCATTTTCGCCTGTGACAGCAATAGGAGAAACTGACAAAGCTCAACTCATAAGCGATTTTGAAAATATCAGGAATTATCCAAACCCGTTTAACCCATCAACGAATATATCTTTTAAGCTAAATACACCATCTAAAGTAAAGATAAATATTTTTGATGTAGCAGGAAATTTTGTTATTTCACTTGCCAATAAAATGCTAAAACCCGGTAGTTATAAATTTAACTGGGATGGCAAAAACTCGAGCAAAACAAATGTTTCCAGCGGCATCTATTTTTATCAGATTTCTACAGCAAATCAAGTTGAAACTAAACGAATGATTTTGATCAGGTAATGAAGAATTTGAAAACACTTTTAATATTAATGATACTTTGTCATGCAGGGTTTTCTCAATCTGTTACTGATTCAATAAATGAACTCAGTTTAAGATTTAAAAACTTTGAATATGAAAAAGTAATTACTGACTCAAAAAGGATTCTCGACAAGCAGGATAGCCTTACAATCCAACAGCAAACTGAAGTACTACGCATGCAGGCAACGGCATTTTATTCTATTGGTAAACTGATAAATGCTGAAAAATCTTTTATCGATCTTTTGGACAAAAACTCACAGTTTATCCTGGATTCTTCGACAAATTCACCTAAAATTGTAAGCTTCTTTAACAGCATAAAATTGAAATATTTAAGCAGCCAGATTAAAGATATTGAAAACCCCAAAAAAGATACGACAGACATCATTCTACTAAAGCAGAATCTGCAGGACTATAAGGATGGTATGCTTCGCTCAATCATCTGGCCCGGATGGGGGCACTATTATGTAGATGAACCGCTTAAAGGCAAATTATTAAATATCGCAGCTTTGGTAACTTTGGCCCCAGGCATTTATTATTCATTTGAAACTGCCCGGTTAGAAAAGAAATATCTAAATGAGTCCGATCGTTCCCAAATTGAAAAAAGATATAATTCTTATAACAATGCGTTCAGCTATAGAAACTATGCAATGTCAGCATTTGCAATAATTTGGTTTTATACTCAATACGATTATTTTTTTATAGACCGTCCTTCATTCAATCAAAAATTTTCAATTGCTCCCGCATATGATCCATTTAATAATACAAAAATAATCCGCTTTTCATTTCAGTTTTAGTTCCCGCAAAAAATCTTTAATACGAACATTAAGCCATTAACCACGAACAATGTTCGCACTTAAATAACACCCACTTCCACATTCAAAATCGGATCTTCCAAAAGAGTACCTGATTTTAGTACCTTCTGCCCAACTATTTATTCTTGGCATTCAATTTGATATTAAAAACACCAATTAAGTAGGTACATTAACCGGGAGCTATTATGCGTGTTTTTACTCTTCTCTTCCTACTTCCCATCATCTTTTCTAATGTTTTTGCAAATGGTGTTGCAATTGTAGACTCCAAGACCGGGAGCTACCTCCAACTTATTAGCAGCAAAGTTGAGGTTACAGTTGAAAACCAGGTTGCAGTTGTTACAACTACACAAGAATTTATAAATCATTTTGACGAGGAAAAGCGTATCAAATTTGGCTTTCCCCTTGCCGAAGGGGCCAGTGCTATCGAACTTCTTTATGAAATTGATAGTCAATGGTACAAGGCAAATTTTAGCCCAACTCCTCAAGATACATCTTTGCCCGGATCAGGCGGAGGAGAAATTGATTATGGTCTAAAAAATTACATGGGCGAAACCCCGCTTTATTTTAACCTTGATTATCCGGTAAAAAAAGATTCGATCTTAACAATGCGTTTGAAATATGTTCAGCTCTTATCTTATGAATTTGGCAATGTAAGTTTTTCATATGCGAATGATTATTCTTCATTACAGGATGGATTTCTTTATAACCAGGAGCTGAATTTCACCCTTAAATCTGAGCGGACTATTACCCTTGTAAACTTACTAAACCTGACACCTGACCTTCTTTTTAATGATGGCCACTCAGCAAACATCGAATATAAAAAAGCTGAAAGTGTTGCAGATTTTGACTATAACGTTGAATACTCTTTAAGCCTTGATGAGCTTGGATTGTTTAGCATGAGCACTTTTTTGGCAGATTCCACTGTGCCTGATGAATATGGTAATGGCTTTTTCACTTTTATTGTTGAACCAGACCCAAGCGATAATACTACAACGATCGACAAAGTTTTTACATTTATTGTAGATCGGTCCGGCTCTATGAGTGGTAACAAAATAGTTCAGGCACGTGATGCTGCCACATTCATTGTTGAAAACTTAAATGAAGGCGATAAATTTAATATCGTTGATTTTAGCGGATCGGTTACAAATTTTCGGGATCAACATGTTGCATACAATCCGGAGAACGAATCAGCAGCCCTGGATTATATTGGAACAATTAAAGCCTCGGGATCAACAAATATTTCCGGCTCTTTTGAAAAAGCAATCCCACAATTTTCAAGTGCAAATGATTCTACAGCTAATATTATTATCTTTTTTACAGATGGAAATGCTACAAGTGGAACAACCACAACTAATGGAATTTTGGAGATTGTAAAAAATCTGCAAACACAAAATGAAACAGAAGTATCCATCTTTACTTTTGGCATTGGTGCGGATGTAAATAAGCAGCTTCTTACTCGCCTTGCTGCTGAGAATAATGGCTTTGCTGAGTTCTTAGGTGCTGATGAACTTGAAGAGCGGATAACAAATTTTTATCTGACCATCCGCAATCCGGTGCTGTTAAATACAGAATTGACATTTGAGCCCGCTATAGTTTCTGAAACTTATCCACGCGAATTACCAAACTTGTATAAAGGTCAGCAGCTTCTGATAAACGGACGCTATAAAGAAGCACAGACAATTGCTGTCACCTTATCGGGCGAAACGTTTGGAAAAAAAGTGGCATATCAATATGACATGAGTTTGACCGATTCGATTATTCACAAAAATCAATTTCTTACCAAGATTTGGGCAAAGACCAAAATTGAACATCTACTTGTCCAGTATTATAGTCTGACTGAGGGCAGCTCGCAGGCATTAGCTATAAAGGAAGATGTGATTTTATTGAGTATGGAATATGGTGTACTTAGTCCATTTACAAGTTTTAGCGAAGGCGATCCTGTTGGCGACCCTTCAACCGGACTTGAAGAATTGGCTTCTGAAAAAAATGGAAATATTCCAAAAACATTTGAAGTATTGGGCAATTATCCAAACCCGTTTAACCCGACAACCCAAATTCGAATTAAAGTTAATGCCGAAATACATCAAACAATTAGTATCAGGATTTACAACGCACTTGGGCAGCTGGTTAAAACAATTTTGCTTAATATCAATGGAACAGGAATTTATGAAGCACACTGGGATGGAACATTGTCAAACGGTTTGGCAGCACCCACGGGAAACTACTACTTTATCGTGGATTTTGGCAATGGTTTGTCAGGTGGAAAAATGACTCTGTTGAAATAATGACATAATAAAGACCTTCGAGGTTGTAAGCGGTAACCTCGAAGGTCACTTTGAATAAAACCCCTTAGCTGGGGCAGATGGGAAGCACCGCGGATGGGTCGGTCCGCGGTTTTTCTAAAAAAATGTTCTTTCAAAATATGTTGGTCCAAAACAGCCCGCAAGGGCAACCCGATAACGGGCTCACGCTTCAATCGTGCCAAACTTTTTTATTAGAGAGTTTACCCCCTCATTGAATATAAGTTTGGTGCTGATTGAAGCGTTTTTTCTTCTTCCTTATTTTACGATATGTCTGCTTTTAAATACGTAAAAAAGGTTGTGCTTATACAGTTAAAATTCTTTGAACGATGTTCTTAAATCAACTGGTTTTAAAAGAAAGCCCTCACCTCAGCTTGGCCCGTCTGGATAATTTCATCAAAACCGGCTTCATCCCGTCCACTGTAAAGGAAAGTAAAAAGAATATTTTTAGAAACCGTATATTCCGCCCTCAGCTGCCATTTTTTGCTGATGCCCTCTTTCTTGCCACGAGCCATTTCGTACGGAACAACCTGGTTTAAAGGATTTGATGTCGGAGTTACTACCTGATATTCAAAATCGGCAGTGATGCGCCCTTTGCCGGCAAGCACATAATTTGCCTGTGATTTGCCAATGGCAAACCAGAGATCCAGCGGATAATTGGCTGCCTTATTTTCTTCCTGTCCATATTCTGCTGTAAAGCGAAATTCCCAACTTTGAAAAGGACGATAAGATATTTTTTGTGAAAGAAAAAGCGCATCGATATCCCGGTTACGGGTTATGTTGGCTTTGCTGTCTCTTTTTGTCGATTTCTGGCGAACCTCGCTTTGGCTTTTAACAATCGAGCTGATTCTCCAATCGGTGCGGAAACCACGCTCAATGGTCAGTCTGTCTTCATTTTCATCCGCATCAAGAAACTGGTTAAAAAGATCATCACGATACCTGTATAAAAGCCGGAAGTTTAACGTCCGGTTTCGTTTCATTAAATAAATATCCTGATCATAAACCAGGCTGCCACGCAAGGTTAGCCCTTTTTGAAATTTGGTCAGGTTCAACAAATAAATAGCTGCTAAATCCTCTTCCTGTGTTTCCTCCTCCAGGCGAAAATAACTGCTGCCGCTGATATTGCCAATCAAAGTTTGCCAGGCACCTTTTGGTTTGCGCCAATAACGGGATGGATCATAATTCAATCTCAAAGCGGATTCAAGTTTTGTTACCGGTTCAAACTTTCCGCTGGGCAAAATAAATAGTACAAAATCTCCATCCGGATCAGGCACATATTCCTGTAAATCATCATCGAAACGATAATTGCCTCGACCTTGGTTTACTTTAATATAAACCTTTTCCCGCAGGGCCGTTTGCTCTGTAGAAATTCGATATTGCAGATTGGCACTGATAGCTTTCTTCCAACGGGAATGGGAAATGCGCAGCTCAGCAAGATTGGTTTTACGGTCCTGCCAAACCGTATCCTGAACCGCAGCATCGGCATATAATAATTTTACGGAATCACTTTTAATTTCTTCAAATCGCGCACTATAGTTTTTTTTGCGTTGAACAATTTCCAGGCTGGCGGTTGTTTCTTTTACATTTTTCAGCTCCAGCTTTATACGGTTTGTATTTGTTGTAGATTGGTTTACAAGGCTGCCATCATTTTCAGTATCGTAAACTTTGTAATTTCTCTGGTTAACCTGGGCAAAACCGTTAAAATATTCCCAATTAATCAATCCAAGACTGGCACCAAAATCATCAAAAAGAAAACCGCTCAAAACAGAAAGCCGGTCACTACGCCGTTTTTCAAATTGATATAAAAACTGTGGCTGGAATTTCCACACATCTTTCAAAACCATACCATTAACACGCTGCCAACGATTGTTCAAATTAAGCTCAGACAATTCACTTGCGACAGACTCATATCGCCAATTTGTTTTAAACCAGTTTTTGCGGTCAAAATTTAACGATGATGAATACCTGTCAGATTTCAGTTTGTCTTTCTCCAGGTTCCCTAAACTAAAACCAAGCCCCAAGCCTGGAAACGGTCTGTAGGCCGTACTAAACTGGATACTCTTTTCTTCATTATTTGTTGAGGTTTCCTGCAATACATTCCAGTATCGTTGAAAATCCGGATTATTAAAACGGTCTACCGATTGGAAATTTCTGTCAATAATTCGGGTGTTGAAAACAAAATCCATCTCACCAATATTCAAATCAAACAGATCGGGTTTAAGCATTTTTGCTTTGGCAGCTATCGAAATTGCATTGCCCGTATTATCCCCATTTTGCAGTTTGGAAAAAGAATTTCTATCCAAATCGCTTATCGCATATTCTGACGAAATAGAAATATTTTGGACAGGTTTCCATTCCAAAGTAAAATCGGCTAACTGATGTGTTTGAGGTAAAGGAATTAATTTGATAGGCATATAATCACCTTTCTTAACTCCGGCACTATTTTCCCCAACCCAGCTGTACTGCCCTAACCGGTCCCTCACATAATCACCTAAACCACTTCCAACATAGGTAAAGGTTACATTATAATCTCCAAACGAAGCACCCTTGTACTCAAAAATTGAAAACGTTACCGCATTTGCAATGGTATCCTTTTTTGAATAATGGCCATTACCATCACCAACAAATACATCTCCCGCAACTGAAGCTTTTTGAAAATCATCACCTGCCAATTTAAGGATGTTTTTTTCATCTTTGGTCAGGTCGTCTTCTTCACCAACAGCCTGATCAATATTATCCTTTTCCTGGTAATAGCTAACCTTGTAATTCAATTTATTCTCAAACAATTTTCCGCCAAATATACCGCTTAACGCACTTCTGCTATATTTCTGGATTGCAGGAAAATATTCAAAATCTATTTCTATCCGCGATTCGCTTGTTACCAGCCGGTTATTCGTAAAAGTGATTTGACCATTTGCATATTCAATAATATAATCATTGCTTTCGCCCCTTAGCATTTGCTGGCCGTTTATCCAAATACGTTCTGTTCCTGCAAGGACAATTATTTCCCTCTCTCCGTCTTTTCCTGTTAATTGATACGGGCCCTGGTTTCCTTCCTGGCCGATAAAAGTTACCCGGTTAAAAAAACCTCGTGTTGTTGCAACCGTTGCGCCAGCAAATTGATTTTTGTATTTGCCAAGCAGGCTTATACCCTGCAATTTACGGGAGAGATTACCAAACTGGGTATTATTGTATTTCAAATTCAGATCGCCAACCGTGCCATCAACATAAGGGGATTTAAACTGGATAAAAACCTGGTCTACTTCATCAAGAGTTTGAGTATTTCCTTCGGGTTGTATTGGTGTCGATTCGTCAGTTAACGCCGCAATAATTTCAATATCATCCGAAAGCTGACCGCTCAACTCAAGGTTTAAACCGGAGTTTAAAGTCAAATCTCGGTTTGTACCAATATTTACTCCGCGCATAATACTACCACTTTTTCTCAACCCACTCCCAAAATCGTCAAAAGGATTTTCAAAAGTTGACGGTAAAATACGGACTTGTCTTTTTTTTCGTTTGGTTGAGTCATCCTCTTGTATCTGCAAAGTGTCTTTTTTAAAAAGCGAATAACTCTCTTTAAGGTTAAAAGGCAATCTTCTATAACTAATCAATAACGTATCTCCAAATTTGGGTTCCGGATAAAAGCGGATTGTTTTGGGAGATGAAAATTTATAATCACTGATTTCACTTAAAGAAAGCTTATTCTTTTTTATTCTCAGTGATTGTTTTATAAAAAGATGGCGTGAAGGAAATTGGTATTCAAATTTATCTGATTTAACAATTATTAAGGAATCAATTTGCCAACGGCTTTTAATTGTTTCCTGAGCTGGCAATGTTTGGCAAATAATAAACAGAAAAATATAGAAGAATGGGAGATTATATTTTTGCTTAAAAGTCAATGTGTTTCCAAAAATAAGTTTTCAGTTTCCCGGAAGATAGTTCGGGCATATAACAGAAATTTTACCAAATCAGTTTTCTTTATCAGATGGAGATTTTTCGTTTTCGATTCTACCAATTATGATTTCATTTTTATCTAATACATACAGAAAATTTTTATTATCCCTTGAAACCGAAGCAACATCCTGCGGTGCTTTAAATCCTGCTGGGAAACTAATTTGTGAAATTGAACTTAAATCATTTCTAATAAAGAAAACCTTACCAGCAACCGGATCAGCAACATAGATATTATTGCGGTTGTCAATTTCAATCCCAGCCGGCTCCTTGAATTCATCAAATTCTATTTTTTGAATAAAGTTTCCAAAAAGATCGAAAATAAGTATTGCGGCGCCACCGCTATCGCTAACTAAAAGTTTGTCAGCTCCCCAAAGATCGATTTGCCATGGCCTGTCCAGCTCACCTTCTCCCGAATCAAATTTCCCAAAGGAGTGCTCTGCTGTTCCATCACGTTTAAATTTAATTATCTTAAAATCATCATGATCAAGAACAAACAAATCATTTTGAGAGCTTACCGCACAACTTGCAACTTCAAAAAACTGAAAATCACTGTCCTCACCTTCATTACTCGCCATACTGTTTATAAAATTCATATTTCTGTCGTAGCGCTGTAAACGGCGATTGTTGTAATCTGACACATAAATATTTATAACGGAATTAACCCAAATATCTTGAGGAGCATCGAATTGATCATCTTTAAAACCAAATCCACCTATACTTTTCAAATGCTGTCCGGATAGGTCAAAAAGTTGAATACGGTTATTGCCGGTATCCACAACATAAACAATGTTTTCTTTGGAAATACTAATTGCAAGTGGGTTGTTAAAAAGACCACCATCCATGCCGGCTCCACCAAAACGACCAAGCTCGTTAAATGTTTGTGAAAAAGAAACTGAAAAAATGAGAGAGAAAACAAAAAATTTTAACTTCACAATTACCCTTTCATAAAAAGTTTAAAAATGTAGTGGAAGTCAATGAGATATTCAAGGGAAGAAAATGGATGCCTCTTGGGGTCTTAATAAAAAAAAAGGCCATAACTATTGTAGCTACGGCCTAAACTTTTGAGTGGGGGAGTCAAAAGTTGTCTAGTTTTTTGTGTAGACGCTAACTTGTTTTTTTGAGCGACCTTTTCGTTCAAACTGAACAACACCGTCGATCATTGCAAAAAGTGTATCATCGCCACCTTTACCAACATTTTCTCCCGGATGGATTCTTGTTCCACGTTGACGTACAATAATTGAACCTGCTGTAACATTTTGACCGCCATAAGCTTTTACACCAAGCATTTTAGGATTACTGTCGCGGCCGTTTCGTGAACTACCAACACCTTTCTTATGGGCCATTTATGCCTCCTTTTTATCTGCTTTTGGCTTAGCGGGAGCCTTAGGTTTTGCTGCCGCTTTTGGTTTTGTTGTTGTTTTAGGTTTTACAGTTGTTTTAGCTTTAGGAGCAGCTGTTTCCTTTTTAGCTGTAGTAGCTTTTGCCTTTGGGGCAACTTTAGGTTTTGGTTCTACTTTTGCTTTAGCCTCCGCCTTTGGTTTTGCTTCTGCTTTCGGTTTTGCTGCAACTTTTGGTTTAGAAACTGAACCAGCACCAATTTTGTCTACTAAAATAAGAGAAAAGTCTTGGCGGTGACCATTTTTAACACGGTACCCTTTACGACGTTTCTTTTTAAATACTACAATTTTCTTTTCGCGGCCATGCTCTAAAACAGTAGCAGATACTTTAACTTTATCTACTTTTGGCGCGCCAATTGTCAATTTTCCATTTGCATCATTAAATGCCAAAACATTGTCAAACTCGACTTTTTTGCCACTCTCAGTTTGCAGCAACGGAACGCGTAACCGGGTTTTTTCTTCAACACGGAATTGTTTTCCGGCTATTTCAACTATCGCATACATTCTGTATTGCTCCTGAATAAAAATTTATGTTTATAAAAAACGAGCATTTAATTTAAAGCTATGATAACAACTTATCAAGTAAATTTTCTGAATATTTTCGATTTATCTTACCTTTATGCTGCCGTTTTTTCATCCAGCTTGATTTGTCTTTTATTTTTAGCATCAAAAACCTCAAACTCACCTATTTCAAGCTTTTGATCTTTTACAACTGCAATCTTCATCCAGTATTTCCACATAAGTCTCAATCGCTTATTATAATGCCCTTTATTCAAATATGTATAAACATCCGGAGTGACCCGAAGTGAAATTCTGCGGTCACCTTTTGTAGAGCGATATCGTTGAATCCAACGTTCCATTCTGGATACAGTTGTGGCAATTGTTGGCACTAAGCCTGATCCTACACATTTTTTGCATGGCTCGTACATAGAAAGAATAACTTCCGGACGTACGCGTTGTCTGGTCATTTCGATTAAACCAAACCGGCTCATAGGCTCTATTTTTGTTATGGCCCTGTCTTTTGCAAACTCTTTACGCAGCTCAAGAAATATTTTTTTCTTGTTTTCAGCTTCCAATACATCAATAAAGTCGATAATTATAAGTCCACCAAAATCACGAAGGCGTGCTTGTCTTGCAATTTCTCTTGCTGCCTCCAGGTTGATTTTAAGGGAATTACTTTCATGATCTTTTTTGCCAATAAACTTTCCACTATTAACATCAATGGATATTAATGCCTCAGTTGGCTCGATAATTACATATCCACCATTCTTAATCCAAACTTTTGAATCCATCATTTTGTCAATTTCCGGCTCAACTGCAAAATGATCAAAAATAGGCTCTTTTTCTTTATAGTAGCCAACCTTATGAACCAGGTGAGGCGCTACATATTTTACATAGGATGAAATTTCCTTAAGCATTTTACGAGAGTCTACCGTAACCTGTGTTACATCAGATGTAAACAAATCCCTTATAATGCTCGATGCCATTGACATATCTTTGTAAATTAAAGATGGCGATTCCTGTGTTTGAATGGACTGCTCCATTTTACGCCAGGTTGTAAGCAAATCGTTCATATCTTTTTTTAATTCTTTGTCTGATTTGCCTTCAGCGACTGTTCGTATAATCAACCCAAAATTATTTGGGATAATACTACGTGCAATATCCTTTAATCTTTTCCGTTCTTTCTGATTATAAATTTTACGAGAAATCCCAACATGTTTATGGTTAGGGATCAAGACAACAAAGCGCCCAGGCACAGTTATCTCGCTGGTAACACGGCATCCTTTTGTACTAATAGGTTCCTTAACAATCTGTACAAGAATGTCATGCCCTTTTTTTAAATCTCTTTCAACGCTAAAATCATATCTGCGTCTTCGTTTTTGATTTTGCTCTTTGTCATCATTTTTCTTAAAAAAGTCGCGATACCCGGAATCTACATCTGAAAAATGTAAAAATGCATTCTGCTGGTGACCAATATCAATAAAGGCTGCCTGCATACCCGGAAGTACACGGCTAACTTTGCCCTTATAAATATCGCCAACCATTCGTTCGTGTTCCGGCGCTTCTACAAACAATTCAACAACTTTGCTCTCTTCACGCAAAACAATACGTGTTTCTTCATTTGTAGAGTTTATTATAATATCTTTGCTCATCTGCAAATGTCCTTTATATTTAATATATATAATTAAAAAAGGACAAAATGAACCTATTTATGGGGAAATTGCAGTGTGTGTCTTTTTAGACGGGGAGTTTCGGCTTTTTGAAATTATGTTTGTTTTTTACTTTTATTAATACTACAAGTGTCATAGTACTTATAGTCTTGTCTTTTAATAAAAGCTGTTCTGATTTTATTATTAGCCGTTTTCTAAACTGTTGTTTATTTGCCGGTAAGAACCGGTACAAATTTTAAATTGTATTAATCATGTTTAATTATCGGAGAAATCAATTCTCACTGATTGATACTGCAATAATAAACGTGATATGGGGATGTATAAAATACTATCCAAACAAATAATTTTTTCCTGCTTTCCCACAGAATCTTAGCTCACTAAGTCTTTGTCCTTTTCAAAAATGTGTTTTGTGTTAAAATCCTCCTTTTTTTTCTTCAAATCGTACTATAGCTAATATTCTTTATTTATAACTTATTTTAAATCTTAGAAAGCGCGTAACTTACTTAAGAAGTAAAGATTAAGCAAACTTCTCTAAGTCAGAAAACTATCCTGTGAAAAAGAAGCAATTTGATTATTGTTTTTTGAAAAATAAAAGACTATATTGTCTTTTATAGATTAAGACTAATCAGTCTTAATTAAAATCCACAAACAAAAACTTTTACAATTACTAGTTATTAACCAACATGAGGTGAAGTATGTTATCAAAGAAACAAGCTAAAGTTTTTTTTCTCGGTGGCACATTCTTTTTCCTAATTATCTTTTTTGGATTAACTGTTGATACGCTTGTTTATGGCGTTCCAGAATACACCAATGCTGATAAGATTACCGAAGAAGTAAAACTTGGCAGAGAGCTATGGGACTCGAACAATTGTATGGGATGCCACACAATTATGGGTGAAGGCGCTTATTATGCACCAGAACTAACCAAAGTGTATGAACGCCGCGGACCGGAATATATTAAGGCTACTTTTAATTTTCCCGGAGGGTGGCAGCCCCATGGAAGAAGAATGGTTGAATACAAATTTACAGAAGAGGAAAAAGAGGCTCTCGTTGCCTTTTTTGAGTGGGTCAACCACACTGATCTTAATGGTTTTCCACCAAAACCAAAATACAAGAACTAAAACTTAAAAAAGGTAAAATTATGAAATTCAAATCACAAAAAGTTGCCTATTATTTTTTCGCATTAAGTATGTTACTTTTTATTTTGCAGATTGTATATGGATTTATTATGGGTTTTGCCCATATGGGTTTTGATGTTTTGCATGACTTTGTCCCATTTAATGCGGCCACTGCAACCCATAAAAACCTCTTAGTTGTTTGGCTCCTTTCCGGTTTTATGGGAGCTGCATATTTTATTATTCCAGATGAATCAGACACAGAACTTTTTTCAGTTCCGCTTGCATTAGTACAATTCTACAGTTTTGCCTTTGTTGGTGTTGTTGCTGTTGTTGGATTTCACATCGGCTGGTTCGAAGGAAGGAAATTCTTAGAAATTCCGCGTCCCTTGGATTACCTTGTGGCATTGAACGCAATCGTCTTCTTGATCAACATAGTCCTAACCATTTTTAAAGGAAAAAAACACAGCACTACATCCTGGGTTTTAACAGCCGGACTAATATTTGTTGCCCTTCTGTATCTCCCCGGAATGGTGTGGTTCGACAACCATACTGTTGATTCGTTTTTCCGCTGGTGGGTTGTTCACCTTTGGGTAGAAGGTGTTTGGGAATTAGTAATGGGCGGTATTTTAGCTTATCTGCTAATTAAACTTACAGGCGTTGACCGTGAAGTTATTGAAAAATGGCTTTACGTTATTATTGGCCTGACTTTCCTTTCCGGAATTTTAGGAACCGGCCACCATTACTATTTTATTGGTGTACCAAAATATTGGTTAATTATTGGTGGTATTTTCTCAGCTTTAGAACCATTGGCCTTTTTAGCAATGACATTATTTGCCATACGCATGTACAACAAAGGAAACAAAAAACATCCTAACAAATTGGCAATTTACTGGACTTTAAGTACAGCTATCGTAGCATTTATCGGAGCGGGTTTATTAGGATTAGCCCACACTTTGCCTGCAGTTAATCTTTATACACATGGAACATTAGTTACTGCAATGCATGGCCACCTTGCTTTCTGGGGTGCATATGCTTCAATCGTTTTAGCAATTATCAGTTATGCCATGCCACTAATGACAGGCAGAAAAATATTTAATAACAACACCGGTCATCTGGCATTTTGGCTATCAAACATTGGTATGGTTGCTATGACATCCGCATTTGCGGCAGCCGGAGTTGCACAGGTTTATTTGGAACGAATTATTGGTTTGGATTTCATGCTTTCACAGATTGAAATACAACCTCACTTTTTTGTATTAATTTTAGCCGCTTCTTTATTTACGACAGGCGTTATTTTATACATTGTCAATTTTATCAAATTTGGTATGCCAAACGATGAAGCCTTGACAGAAGGTGAAGAATTTAAAGCACTCCAGACAAACTAATCTTAAAGAATAATGGAATAAAAAAGTTTCTTCCGGGTTTAACAGGAAGAAACTTTTTTTATTTACAGTAAAGAGAATTTTAATGACTTTAGAAAAAGAACCATTTTATAAAACCGTTGGTAAAGAAAGCGAAGTTTTCGAACATGCCTACAATAACAGGCTTCCTCTTTTATTAAAAGGCCCTACAGGAACCGGAAAATCAAGATTTGTGGAATATATGAGTTACAAATTAAACAAGCCTTTGACTACTATTGCTTGTCATGAAGAAACCTCTGCAACAGATTTGTTAGGACGCTTTATTATTAAAGGTGCAGAAACGACCTGGATTGACGGGCCTTTGACCAAAGCACTTAAAAACGGCGAAGTGTTGTACATGGACGAAATTGCTGAAGCACGTCCCGATGTAATTGTGGCCATTCATCCGTTGACAGACCATAGGCGTGAAATATATCTTGATAAAATTGGGGAAACGGTGAAGGCACATCCTGATTTTATGTTTATTTCTTCATTTAATCCCGGATACCAAAAAGGTTTTAAAGAACTTAAACCATCAACCCGCCAGCGTTTTGTTTCACTTTCTTTCGATTATCCGGACCCAAAACTTGAAGAAGAAATCCTTGTTGGTGAAACAGGTATTGAAACAGACATCGCAGGAAAACTGGTTAAAATTGGCAATAAAATCCGTAACCTTACAGAACTTGGATTAACCGAAACCGTTTCTACACGGCTGCTGGTTGGTGCTGCAAAATTAATTCACAGCGGGCTACCAAAACGTCTTTCTGTAGAGGTTGCTGTCGTTGAACCTTTATCCGATGATCCTGATATTTTGGAAGCTTTAAAGGATCTATCCGGACTAATGATTTAAGAAATATTATGGAATTTGATCAGCTTCTTTTTCAGAAAATATATAATTTTTTTAGCAAGAAAACAGAAAATGCAAACCAGGCATTTAAGGTAGAATTAAATACTATTTCTCCAAAACTCACAATTCTCGGGCGTGCCATAACGGGAGCCCCAATAAACATTTTGGCTTCTGAGCGTGAAGGTGGCTGGCAGGGAAATTCGTTTTATTTACCAAAGTCTGTTTCGCTATACAATCAAAACGAATTGAACATAAACTTATATATTTTCCGTTTATTTTATTTACAAACTCAAAAAAAACTCAACTTAAACTGGCCGTCTGAAAAAATCTCTTCTATTGTTGAGTCACAAAAAGAAGCCGAGCGACAATCACCAAAAATACTTAAAAGCTTGTTTGAAGAGTTCCCTTTGATTGAACCCATCTACGCAGAATTGAAAAAAAATTTCCCTGCAGAGCCTGTGAAAAACGGGAAAGAACCAAAACAAGACTTCTCCTGGCTATTTGGCCGATGGATGAAGAACATTTCAAATTTTGATAATGAAGATAAACTAAAGAACCTAAATAAAGACGCTGCAAGAACAGAATCCATTAATCCCAAAACAGTAATCCAGGCTCAAAAGGCAGATGAGGTTGAAATTGTCCATGTGGATAAGAAGGCCCAGGAAGATTACATGCTGACAAACAATTTTGAAAAGATTGATACAGTGGATGAGTTTGACGGGGTTTGGCGTGATTTTGATGGGGATGACTCTCTGGAAGAAGATTTGGAAGCACTCCAGGAGTATAATTTAAAACATATGGTGCGCGTTGATGACCCTGTACATTCTGTGTATCAGGCAGACTTTGTTAATAATGCCTCCGTTGCTGAAAGTGTAGCTCTTGAAGATAAAAATTATCACCTGGTATATCCGGAGTGGGATTATAAAAAACGGCAATACGATGAAGACTATTGTAAAGTCTATCCAAAAAAATTAACGAACATTGATAATAAATACTTTCTAAAAACGATTGAGCAAAACCGCGCATTGCTAATTCAGCTAAAGAAAACATTTGCCCAGCTAAATAATAAATGGGAGCAAAGCAGAAGGCAGGTTGTAGGTGATTCGATTGATATTGATGCAGCTACAGATTTATTTACAGACATTAAAGCTCATCGTACCCCAGACGAACGAATCTATACAAAAAAAAGAAAAGAGGCGAAAGAGCTTTCTCTTCTATTTTTGCTAGATTTAAGTCTTTCCAGTGATGCATACGCCAAAGGCAATCGTATAATTGATGTGGAAAAACAAATCTCAATTCTTTTTGGAGAGGTGCTAAATGAATATGCAATTGATTTTCAAATTGATGGCTTCTACTCCAAAACACGAAATAATACATCTTATATAACCCTAAAAGCATTTAACGAACCCTGGCAAAAGGCACGTACCAAAATTGGCGGTGCTGAGGCTACAGGATACACGCGTATTGGGCCGGCAATTCGCCACGCAACATCTATTTTGGAAAAAAATCATCACAGAAAAAGGTGGTTGATTCTGCTTTCCGATGGCAAGCCAAACGACTATGATAAATATGAAGGAAAACACGGCGTTGAAGATATTAAGCAATCCTTAAGGGAAATGCGCGTAAAAGGAATTAACAATTTTGCCTTTGCAATAGAAGAACAGGCAAAATACTATCTTCCCCAAATGTTCGGAGAAAACCATTACAACATCCTAACCAGCCCTGTTGAATTACTGAATTCTCTTACAAAATTATATGACAGGATTGAACATAGCTAAAAATGGAAACCACTGTTCAAAAAGAAAATTATAAAAATATCTTTTATCCTCCGGGCGGCATATTAATCTGGATGATTATTACCCTGGAAGTTCTCACTTTTGCCATAGCACTGTTTGCGTTTGCTATCCAAAGGATAGATAACCTGGAGATGTTTAATTCTTCCCGGCAGCAACTAAATATCCTGATAGGAACAATAAATACAATTGTTTTATTGAGCAGTGGTTTTTTTATGGCAGAATCTCTGCACAAATTAAAAAAAGGGGAAAACAAAAAAAGTCAGTTTCGAATGATAGCTGCAATAGCTTTGGGAACAGTTTTTCTGGTATTAAAAGCAATTGAATTCAATACAAAAATTGAACAGGGAATTGGTCTTGAACACAATTTATTTTTTACTTTTTATTGGTTGCTTACCGGTTTCCACTTTATCCATGTTTTTATTGGATTAATAATTTTAATTTATCTTTTTATAAAAATAAAAAACGGTTACTATAACAAAGAAAACTATTTTGATGTAGAAACAGGTGGCGCATTCTGGCATATGTGTGATCTTATCTGGATGATGTTATTTCCCGTACTTTACCTTTTACATTGAACAATCAATAAGTATTATGAAATCAAATAAAATAACCTGGATAGTATTAGTAGTGTTAACCATTATCGGCTATCTTTTTTCAGATTCTTCATTTTCCGGAACGGGTCTGGCTCTGCTGATTCTATCACTTTATGGTCTAAAATTTTTAGGTATCGGTTTTCAGTATATGGAATTGAAGGATGCCCACTTTGCGTGGAAGTTTTTATTACCGCTAATATTTTTGGTTTTCATTACTTTCATTACAATAACAATTAATTTTTAAGAAAAGAGACAATCATGAATTGGGGCAGTATTGTTGAATTTATTCAAGCCAATGGCTATAAAGATTTCATGACCTATTTCATGATAATAGCCATTTCACTTTCGTTTATCATTTACTTATTCAATTATATCCGGAAAGAAATATCAGAAGACAAAGATTATTAAAACTCTCACAACCTCCATTCTTGCTACAATAACTCTTTACAAAAAACGATTACCAAAACAATATTTCATTTCTTATTTGATGTTCTTAGTTTTATTCAATAAAATTCGCCAATCAAAAAAAGGTGAAAACTATGCACAAAATAATCTTCGTCCTAAGTTTTTTACTAATCTTTGCCTGCACTGAATCAGGAAAACAAAAAGAAAACTCTGGAGATACCGGCAAAAGCGAAACAGCAGACTCATTTAACCCGCCTGATGCGAAACTTGAATTTTTGGAAAAACTTTACGATATCCAGATGGATATTATCCAAAATCCTTCAAGCCGCGCCCATAAAGAAAAATATATCTATAATGCCTATTTTGATGAAAATAATACGCTGATCTCATTCGGAAATGCAAGATTGACCAATCCGCAATCCGGAGAAAAAATTGCTACTCCACTATTAAAAAGAGCTGCTATTGTTGACGCAAAACGCTGGGCAACTTATGGCCTGCTTTGGCTTAATAATGATTTTGAACCTGACTTTGGAAAAATAAGTGAAGTTCACCAAGGCCTAACAAAAGAGCTTGGCTCTTTTAACAAAGGGGATTCTTTGGTTGTGGCGTTGGCCACCAAAGTGCGGTAAAAACAGGAAAACAAAACTAAACTTTTAAATCAGGAAGAAAAATGACTAAACAAGAATTACTAAACAGCGGATTTCAACATTTTGCAAAACGTGAATATGACCAGGCCCAGGAAAAATTTGAAAAAGCGATTGAAATAGATGATAAGTTTGAGGCCGCATACAGCGCATTATCGGAATCGTTAAATAGAAAAGGTGAAGTTGATGCCGCCATAATAATTGTAAAAAAATGGATTGACATTAACCCCAAAGATGCTTTAGCCCACACTGCCCTTTCCCGTCTTTATGTTCAAAAAGGAATGATCCAGGAAGCAGAGGATGAAATGGCTATTTCCAACCAGCTAAATTTTGATAACTCCGGGATGTAAAATGCGATCGGAACATTGGATGGCGCGTTGTGCTCTTTTTGAAAAAGAAACCCCTGTTATCCCCAAAAACGGTATTATATTTCTAGGTGATTCAATTACGGAAGAATTTGAATTCTCTCGACATTTCGGAGAAGCCTCAGTAATAAACCGCGGGATTAGTGGCGACACAATTGATGGTGTCACCGACCGACTTAATATATCTGTTTTTGATTTACAGCCCTCCAGAATCTTCTTAATGATTGGTGTAAACGATATTGGTTCCGGTTTTGGATCAAATGAAATCAAATCTAACTACACAAAGCTGATAGAATTGATCACTAAAAATTTGCCACAAACCAAACTGGTTGTTCAAAATATTTTACCATGCAGTTTAGAATGGGGTCAATCAACCGTTGATCAGATAAAAGAAATAAATAAATTCATAGAAAAATTATGCCGAAATAGGGGTATTCAATTTTTAAATTTATATAATAGTTTTGTTGATGCAAAAGGATATTTAAGGGAAAATTATACGCGTGACGGATTACATCTTAATTCAAAAGGATACTCAATCTGGGCAAAAATCCTGGAAGAATCCTTACTGCCGGGAACCAATAATGGTTGATAAAAGCAAACTCACTTTTGTATTTACAGATTCCGGGTTGGGTGGTTTATCGATCATGGCAGACTTCCTTTATGAAATTGAAAAGAGAGAGAAAAATATTTCATGTGAAGAAATTGAAATAATATTTTTTAATGCACTGCCCGAAAGTGGACAGGGTTATAACCGCATGCATAATATGCAAGATAAAATCAGAATCTTTAACTCTGCCCTGGAAATGATCCAGAGTTACTATACACCGGACTCAATTGCAATTGCCTGTAACACGTTATCTGCCATTTACCCTTTAACACAATTTGCACAATCAAATTCAAATATTTTTGAAATTATTTCGGCCGGCCGCTACCAAATTGAACAACACAGGAAACAATCACCAAAACAACCTGTGTTTGTTTTAGCTACTCCGACAACCCTTGCATCCAGTGCCTATGAAATGGAAGATCCATACGTCTTTCAAATCTCGGGAGAGAACCTTGCGTCACTTATTGAGTTTGACCACACAAGCCCGCAAGTTAAGGAAATTACAAAACATATTTTTAGCAATATTGAAAAGTGTTTATCCGGCAGTTCGGTAAAAGATATTACACTTTTTCTGGGATGCACACATTATGGATATGTTGAGGAGACTCTGAAAGAAGTTGCAAAAGATTTTGATTTTACAATAAATACAATTTTAAACCCAAACCTTGAATTTACAAGTGAATTGATGGATTACATGGCACCAATTTTTTACAAGGAAAATAACAGCCCAACAAAAATAACATTAAAAATTGAATCTCAAGCTTTGATCGAGCCATCAGAAATTGAAAGTATCAGCCAATTGATAAAAGGAAAATCTGAAGTGATTACCAGTTTGCTAAAAAACTATAAACGGCTGCCAAAAATGTTTTGATTTTTTAATTATATTTCTTGAATAAATCCGTTTGTCCGATTATTTTCCTTCTCATTTTAACCTAACTATTTTATATACTAGGAAAAAACATGTTTAGATATTTTGTTTTAATTTTTGCATTAATTTTAGTTATTAGCTCCTGCCAGCCAACGGTAAAAAAAACACCTGAGACTTCCACAATCGTCCTAAAAAAAACATATACTGCCTATGTTGTGCGCGACAAAATAAATATGCGTCAGGAAGCAACAACCAGCTCGGCAAAAGTTATTTCAGTTAATAATGGCGATGAAGTTGAGGTTTTGCAAAATAAGAATGGCTGGTATGAAGTAAAAACTGCTGAAGATCAGCACGGCTGGATTCGAAGTGATTTTGTTGGGACACAATCTTTAAGCTATTCCAGACTGGTAACAGATTTTGTCGAATCAACAATGGCCGATTATAAAACTGAATTATTTATCGATGAAAATAATCCTTATGCCGTTATTTATCTTGTCCTACCTGAAACATATTATGATGATAAAACAGAGGCGCGCAGCCTGGCGCAAAAGATCGGAAGAAAATATCAGGACGCCGTTTATCCAGGCACAGTTGAGATTCGAATCATGAAGAAAGATAAAAAAAAGCTGTTCACCAGGAAAACCTTAACGCCGATTGGCCCTGTTGGTTTAAAAGCGCCATTTTTAAGACATGGTCGTTTATATGCTTTTGACAGAATTAATGGAAATGAAATAAAAATTAAAGTGTTAGTACCGGCAAATCTAAAAGAGAACGATCTTTTGGAAATGTCTGAAGAAATATCTTCGCGCTATGGTGATAATATTACCAAAATCGAAATATATTTTGTGGAGAATTCAGGTGAAGGTATGCTTTATTTATCCAAAGAAGATTATACTCCTTCTAATAAAAAAGTATGCCGTTTTTATTATATCGAAGACAGCCAGGGACCGGACTACAAAGCAAATTTTTGTGAATGATCTGCTTAAAGTACATCTGCACAGTTGATGAATTCCCAAAAACTATTTTTTTCTAATCAAAAGATAAATAAAAAATGGCCCGCCGAGCAAAGCTGTTATAACACCAACCGGAAGTTCCGCCGGTGAAATAATTGTTCGGGCAAAAGTATCGCAGACTGCAAGAAATACGCCGCCACCAATAAGCGATCCGCTAAAAACATATTTATGATCTGACCCAAAAAGCAGCCGGGTTATGTGCGGCACAACAAGCCCCACAAAACCAATCGGTCCGGCAATTGCGACTATAAAACCTACAATCAAAGAACCAATCAAAAAACTAATCTTTTGTAAACGATAAACTTCCACACCTTTGCTCAAAGCTACTTCATCGCCGGCAAGCAAAATATTGTAAGCTTTATAATTTCTAAAAAAATAAAGAAAAACTACCGTTAAAATCACCATTAACGAAATAGTATATTTCCAGCCATTTACATCAAGTGAACCCATTAACCAGCGAACCATGCGAAAGGTCTCTGTGAAGTCTGCCATGTAATGTAAAAACAAATTGAAGGCGGAAAAGAAGAAGCTGATCGCGACGCCGGAAAGAATAAGCGTATACATGGAAATACCGTTTTGCTTTTTGGAAATTGCATAAATAATTCCAATGGCCACCAGGCTTCCCGTTATTGAAAAAAGGCTGACTGCTGAAAAGACAAAAAAAGAAAAAATAAGATTTAATTTCAAAGCTAATACAGCACCAAATGCACCTCCCGAAGAAACACCTAAGGTATATGGCGTAGCAAGATCGTTTCTCAGTATTGCCTGAAAAACTGCGCCAACAACCGATAAACTTGCTCCAACAAGAAAGGCAAATAATACTCGCGGAAGACGTATATTAAAAAAAATTTCAGCATCCAGAGAATTGGGATTAGAAAAAATGTTTTCATAATCCAAAGGCTGGCTACCAATTAATGGCATTATTGCAAAAATTAAAAAACTGGCAGAAGAGAAAAGGAAAAAGTGTTTATTTTTCAAAGTTTTGTGCTCTTTACTATTTAGAGATTTTGAAGCGTAATTTTAAGTTCGACAAGCATTTTTTTGATTTGGGGTGAATTGACAAAAAAGTTAATTTTATGCTTCAAAAATAAACACTTAAACTAAAATTAATTTTAATAAGGGGCAACCATGCAAAAAAGAAGGGATTTCTTAAAAACAGCTTTAACAGCGACTGGTCTTATCAGTACTTCGACCCTGGCCTGGGCTGCACCAAAACCAACCCAAAAACTAATCTTGCCACCCGCATTAAAAAAAGGCGATACAATTGGATTAATTACACCGGGTTCATCTCTATTTGAGGCACGCCGCGCTGTTATTGAAGCCACTGAGAAAATGAATGGACTTGGTTTTAAAGTAAAGCTGGGAAAAAACATTTATAAAAAGAATGCTTACCTTGCCGGTACGATTGAGGAAAGGGTTTCTGACATACATGATATGTTTTCGGATGATGATGTTTCAGCAATTATTACAATTCGAGGCGGCTATGGAAGCGGGCAATTACTGCCATATCTCAATTATGATTTGATTCGCAATAATCCAAAAATTCTTGTTGGCTACAGTGATATAACTTCCTTATTGATTGGCATTTATCAGAAGACTGGTTTGGTTACTTTTCATGGCCCGGTTGCTGTTTCTACATTTACAGATTTTACAAAAAAATATTTTTACGAAGTACTTTCATCCACTTCTGCAGTGGGCCAAATTGATGATGCCCCTTATGAAGATAATCTGCAAAACAGCAGTCGGATTTTGACAATAAATGGCGGGAAAGCTAAGGGCAAATTAATTGGTGGTAACATGACTTTGCTTCAGGCTACACTTGGCACGCCTTATGAATTTGATAGCGATGATTCAATTCTGTTTTTTGAAGAAGTTGGTGAGGAACCTTATAATATTGACCGTATTTTAAACCATTTTAAGCTGGCCGGTAAGTTTGATAAATGCAAGGGTGTAATATTTGATAAAATGCCCAGTGTAAAACCGTCAAATTATAGTTCGGCATTCTACCGTAATTTTAGTGTTGAAGAAGTTTTGGCAATGTATTTTAAGGATTATGACTTCCCTGTTTGTATTGGCTTTTCTCTGGGACACATAAAGCATAAGCCAACAATGCCGATCGGGGTAATGGGCGAGCTTGATGCAGATGCAAAAAAGTTATCAATTATTGAGCCTGCTGTTACAAATTAACTGCAACTAAATTTTCAATCAGCCATCAAAATTGGTAAATTCTGATTGTTCGTCATTCTGAATTTATTTCAGAATCCAAAAAGTGATTGAACCTGACTCCGACAAGGAAGGACAGGTTGAAGATATTTATTAAAATCTTGAGGAAAGAATGGAATTTATAATAGTACCATTAATTTTTGGTGTCGCACTGTTTTTATTAGGTGTTGGCAAGTTCATCGGCGGCAAAAGCCTTAGTGCAAGCTGCTCATCAACAGACCACATTCCCGGTCTGGCACACGACGAGGAAAATTGTGGCTGCAAAAAAGATGATGTGAATTTTTATATCGATAAAGAAGATCCGGGATTTGACCGTGTTGCCCAACTCGGATATCCAAATCGTAAAAAAAGATTTATCGATAAGCTCGATTTTAAACCCGACCGTTTTAAATAAAAATTAAACTCTCACTCACTCGGTTATTTTATGATTATGGAGCAACGGGTCTTAAATCATAAATTCCGGTAGTAGTATCAAATTTCGCGATTATATTAATAACATCATTTGTATCAATATTAGCCGAGTCGGCATAGAATTTAACTGTTGCTATGCCATTTTCATTAGTTTCTGATTTCCCTAGATCTGAGAAACGGCCTACCCTTATATTATTCTGAGACGCCGAAAATTTAATTTCATGACCAGCACCTGCCCTGGCATCATCATAAAACAAATGTGCTTTAATTGTTGCAACGTTGGAACCATCTGTTTTAATAAACAATACATCTGTTTCTAATTTTATTTTTGTAGGCCCATTATCATTTTCTAATTTAATTCCAACATCACAACAAATTACAAATATTATCAAAAATAAATATTTTACCAGTTTCATCATTATATCCTTTTAGTTAGGCAAAAAGATTGATAGCAAATATGACATATATTCTTTTAAATCAACATCAATTGTAATTGACCATTTTGGTAGCCAGGTTCTTTTATATTTATTATCTGTTATATTCTTATATCTTATATTTACGTATTCCAGGTTAAGTCTTGGTATATAAAATATCTCAAAGAATGGATGAATTGGTTTTTTTATGATACATTTTGAAATGGGTAAAATTAGTAAATGCGGTAATCCTTTAGCTCCTATTCCAACGACTGGGTTCCCGAAACTGGAAGTACTCTTATATAAATAGTTTTTTTGATTTTCAAAGGGTTTCTCAACTTCAGAAATTGTTACTCCACCATAAACAGACAATGTTTTTTTTCCCCATTGAGGCAAGTCTAAATTTCTCATCGAAACAGACTCGTTGATAGGGCCGAAGGGATAATAATGAATAACCAATGAATAGTACCTGTATTGCGTAGTTCCCTTTGATGATAAAAAATTAATTCCTTTTCCAAAACCATATCCTAATTCCAGATTCAAGTAATCCTCAAACGGAGCTTCGGGTTTTCTCTGAACAATTTTGGTTATTGTTTTTTTTGATTTTTCTGTTATTGGATCTGGTGTGATTGTGGTAATATTATGTGCATCGGTTGTAGCGCCAGAGACATATTCTATTTGATCTATCTTAAAAATGGTCTTTTTTATTTCTGTTTCATAGTTAAATGCAAATGTATAACTCTGATTATGGTTTAATGGATCTATTTTAAATTTAAACTTTTCTTTTCCTTCCCATTCTAACTCATTTAAATATGTTTTAATTATTATTTGTTTTAAATAAGTATTCAGTAGTTCATTATTAGCAATATTGGATTTAACATACTTTTCTATGTTTTTTTTCGCTTCTATATTTTCATTTTTTTCATCATAGCTCCATTTTTTTAATTTATTTATTTGATCTCTTGAGATCATCAAATTATTGTTTCCTTGAATATTTGGAATACGAGAAAAAACAAATACTTCCGAATGTTTGATAACATCATCTTTATTAAGAAGAGGTAATGGTTTTGCAATCATTTTTTCCATACCCGATTTTTCTTTTATGGGTTGCCGCAAAAGAGTATGGATATAGCTCAATTCTATATAGAAATCCTTTAATTCATTCCCAGTAAATTTTTTTTCTTTTTTCTTTAAAGCGGCTAATGTGTAATCGGTAATTTGATACTTGGTATCGTATGGAAGCAAGGATTGATATGAAGTGTTAGGTGTGGTAAAATCCAATTCGCCATAAAACACTTCTATCAATGAAATGTCTATTCCCTTTTCCAACAGCTTTTCTTTTATTCTTTTATTCTTTTCAACATCATTTTTGTAAGGGACTGGATTATTTATTTTTTTTCCCTTTATAGAGGATAGTAATTTGGTTGCGGTTTCAGTGGTTAACATGTTTACTTTATTCGAATCCAACTTAAAAATAGGCATTTGGGAATAACCTAATTTTATTTTGCTTATACCTTCAGGAACTGAACCTTCTAATAAAAACGGTTCATCATAAGGCAATGGGTTTTCAAAAATCTCCGAACCAAGATTTACAGTTACTTTTGTGTACTCTTTGGATTGAGAGAAAACAGTTGTGTATAGAAGAAAAAACAACATGGTGAGTAAGTACTTGATAGCTCTCATAAGAATAACTCCTTTCACTTAGATAATGCGGCGTCATCCTGACAAGAAGATTATTTCTTCCAGAATATTATGAATTGATCATAAGAAAAAGAAAAAATAAAAATAGTTTAAACAGTACAAAAGAGAACTACCTGACCGCCCCTATTATTCCCATAAAGGAAATTAATTATTAATTATCGTTTTTATAGACTGTTGCCACAGCCCAAATAACTGGCACATTGACACAGCGGTGTTTCCATAATTGATTGAAATTCTTCGCTCCATTTCATTTTGCTCTGAATGACAAAAATATCAATATCACTTAAAATAATTCACATCTTGTTATAAAAATATGATTTATAGATAAAAACTTTTACTTATCTTTTTTTATGTTTAAAACATCACAAATTTGGAAAACTATGCCAAAATCTCAATTTCAAAAAGCAGTGCGATTATTACTCATTTTTTTATTAGCCCTAAGCACGACCCTTTTCGCACAGATTGAAGTGAACAATGTGAACCAAGAATGGAAAACCAACAAGGATAAACGAAATGTGGAGCTGGATGAGTTTCGTGCTTTATTAAAGCGGGATGGCATTCCACCCATTTACGAACCAAAATTCTGGACACAAAAAGAAGCGGGAGAGACATTTTTCGCACATGAGCCGGTGATAGCGGTTGAAATTAATGGCCAGGCAAAAGCCTATCCCCTCTCCATTTTAATGTTTCATGAAATTGTAAACGATGAGCTTGAAGGCACACCATATATTGCCACATTCTGCCCGCTTTGTAACGCTTCGATTGTATTTGACCGCCGCCTAAGTTTTGAAGGCAAAGATTACCTTTTTGACATTGGCGTATCAGGTATGTTGCGCAACAGTGATATGGTTATGTGGGACCATCAAACTGAAACATGGTGGCAGCAGTTTACCGGCGAGGGGCTTGTTGGAGATTTAGCCGGTGCACAGCTTTCGATGGTTGTTTCCCAGGTTATTTCTGTTGAAGACTTTTTTAAAAATTATCCTGATGGCAAAATCCTTTCCACGGAAAATGGAATGGATGGCGGTTATGGCCATAATCCATATGTAAATTATGACGATCTTTCCAACGAAAAACCACGTTTGTTCTTTGGCGATGTAGATAAACGGTTGCCGGCGATGGAACGTATCATAAACATAAAGTTTAATGATATTCACCGTATTTACCCGTTATCGGAAATTACCAAAAAGGATGTCATTAATGACAATGCCCATGGGAAGCAGATAGTCATTTTTTACCAGCAAGGCACAGTCTCTGTTTTAGATAAACGTGACATAAAGGCTTCCAAAGATATTGGTGCAGTTACTGTTTTTGATCCCCGTATAAATGGCCGGATTTTATATTTTAACAAGGTTGATAATGGATTTGAGGATGAGCAGACAAAATCGCTTTGGTCAATTACCGGAAAATGTTTCGAGGGTGAGTTAAAAGGAAAGCAGCTAAAGAAAGTGCACCATGGCAACCACTTTGCATTTGCCTGGTTTGCCTTCCAGCCTGAGAGTGAGATTTATGGGCAGGATTAGCTTTTTGGGCTGATCTGGGAAATATCTTGCCACAGATTTTCACAGAATTACGCAGATTAAAAATCGGAATCCCAATTCTCCGCTATTGGTTTAACAATATCAGCATTGACTTGAACACTTCCTTTCATAAAACCAAACAATTGTTTTTCGATACTTGAATTGCATGGAACCAACTTGGCAACGGGTTTGCCTTGCTTTGTAATAACAATTTCCTCACTGGATTCATTAACATAATCTAAAAGTTCCAAACATTTTGATTTAAAACTTGATGCAGAAATTTTCATATTTTTCTCCATAAAAATATCAAGTTATATTGAGATATGGCTCATCTGTTTGGTAAAAGTAAGTTCTACTCTTATACTTTTTTAACCAAAATACGATTATTTAAGGAAAAAGGATTTTATCAAAAGCATAAAAATAAATTGCTATAGTGACCCAGATAAGAAAAAAAACAATTATTATTCCATAAAGTATCTTATTATTTCCTTTAAAATATTGCCACACATTTAATCCTAAAAAAGGAATATTTAGGGTTAAGCCAGCAAAGAAAAATACATAATAATAATCCATAGAAAGGCTAATTTCTATATCTGTCTCTAAAAAATATTTCTTTATTATTGGATGAATTAAAACAATAGTTATTAATGCCAGGTTTATAAAATAAATTATCTTATGTAAATTACTCATTTTCATTCTTTCTATCAAAAGGCGAAACAAAAATTAATCAGCAGTTTTTAGAAATTCATTTATCCACGAAAGCCTCAAAACCACTGCTGCTTATCACTTTAAATCCATCAGATTTACGCACAATAATCATCGTCTCGATTCCGGGCTTGGACTCCACCCACTGCAAACCTTTTTCTTCACCCATCACCATAATCGCCGTGGCCATTGCATCTGCCAAAGTACAATTCGGAGCGATAACTGTTACTGAAGCAACACCGTTTACAATCGGCCGGGCTGTAACCGGATCAATAGTGTGGGTGTAAAGCGAATCACCCGAAACAAAATAATTGCGATAATCACCGCTGGTTGCAACAGCCACATCACTAATCTGTAAAATGGCTTCAAAATTTCGATTCACAGTTGGCTCAATCAAAGGCTGATCTACTCCGATGCGCCAGGGATCATTTCCTTTTTTACCTTTTACAACCACTTCACCGCCAATTTCCACAAGAAAATTTTTATAACCTTTTTCTTCAAGCAAACCGGCAACCACATCAACACCAAACCCCTTGGCAATGGCGCTAAAATCCAGTGCTGTTTTATCATGTTTTTTTAGAATAGTATTTCCTGAGATTTCAATTTTATCCATTCCGACATAGCTTTTTACAATGTTCACTTCTTCATCAGAAGGTGGATTTTCCCTGTCTTCTTTTTTTCCAAAACCCCACAAATCCACAACCGGACCAACGGTCACATCAAATGCGCCATCTGACTCTACACTTATCTGCTTTGCCAGATTTAGCACCTCAAGGAAATGCTCTGAAACAGACTGAGAATTATCAGCTGTACTTTTATTAAATACAGATATCTCGCTTTCCGGGATGTATGTCGACATTTGCCTGTTTACTTCCTGAAGTATGGAATTTATTTGGGTTTTAAGAATTTCTTTTGCGCTTTCGCCTTTATTTAAACCTACAATTTTTACGCTATAGGTAGTGCCCATGGTCTCGCCATATATTTCAATATTCTCTTGTTGCTGAATACAAGAGCAAAGAAAAACACTAAAAATAATAAAAAGATAATATTTCATGTATGTCCTAACATCTGAGTTGTTTTTTCTTTTATAGCCGAATCTTATTGTAATAGTATTATTACGTATCAACGCAGAGACCCTAAAGAGACCGAGGAATTAAGAAGCTCCCTCATCTAGCCTATTTACCACTCTTTTTATACCATCTCTCAATACTTCGACATGAAAATTAATTATCAATCCTAAGTGATTTTCACTCAATCTCAAATAAGATAACAGTTTCGGCTTATCAATTGGCGACAATTTTTCCTTTGCCTTTAAATCCACGATGACCTTGTTTTCCACAAGTAAGTCTAAGCGAAGGTCAGATTTTAATTTAATACCTTTATATGGAATTGGTACGCTCTTTTGTCGTAAAAAATGTATTCCTCTAAGATTTAGCTCATGGCATAATGCATCTTCATAAATTGATTCTAATAGCCCAGGTCCCAGAACTCTATGTACTTCAATTGCTGCTCCAATAATTTTTTTTGAAATTTCATTTTCATGCATTGTAATTTCCATTCTTCTTTATAATTCAAAAACTTTCCATGATTTTCCTTCAACGCAGAGGCGCAAAGGACGCTAAAATCAAATACTTTAGTTTTTCTTTTCAAAATTTTATCCATTTGCATACTCCGCGCCTCTGCGTTTAATTAATCATTGTCATTAATTGGTGTCAAAACTAAAACACTTGATTTATCTGAATAAACCGATTCTTGGCTTAATGGCACATTCCAATACTGCCCTGTTTTCCACAATTCTAAAAAGTCAGTAAAATAAGGACTCATCGGGTTGCCGGAATTACCCGCAGGTAAAACCATCTGCACAACATCCGGGTTTGCAAAGTCAATAATGAAACGCCAGCTTGGGCCAACCACTACTTTAAAATTTCCATCTTCATACGATGAGAAAGAAGAATTCAATGTTCCTTCAGTACCTGGCCAACTCCATGGACCATGTTTTAAGTCCAACAAATCTCCAAGAATTGGTACTACTGTAAAAGGATGCTGCATAGTAAATGCTTGAAATTGGCCCCAGGATTTTCCTTTGACCATTTCCAAAGTTTCTTTAAGCGTTTTTTTTATGATTTGATCACGGGACTCTACAATATCGGCGGTTGAAATATCATCAAACCAATGCAGGGTATTTTTGTCAAAAATTTCCAACAGCCAAACATCTTCGATATGGCGATGATTTTTACCCAACTCATCCGCAAAAATGTTCTTTTTAAACAACTGCTGAAAAACATTTATAAAAGCCGTTTCATTAGACTCGATTCCCGTATGGCCATCCCAGCTTGATAATTTATTGGACATTGTAATACCCTCAGCTCCAAAATCCTTAAGTGGCGAAACCAGCTTATTAGCCCATAAAAGCAAAGTCTCATCAATAATATCATTTTGGATTAGCATAAAATCCTGTACCGAATACTTCTCTTTTGATGAAAGCAATTTCTCAAGCCGTACAATCCGGTCACCGGCAAAATTACCTAATATTTCATAACCAAAATCATCCGCGGCCTGTTTATTATTTGCAGAGGCAAGCCAGCCTTTTTGCGGATTAAAAGCATGAGGCGTTTTTTCTAAAGGATAATATCCATCCCAAACACGATTATTTTCCCAACCCTTTACAGGAAGGTTTTTCCAGTTCTTTTCGCGAACCGGAATAGGTGTCCCAAGCTGATATCCGATATTGCCCTCTTTGTCGGCATAAGTCCAGTTTGCATCCAACGCACCAAACTGTGTTACAGCCTGCCGGAAATCCTGAAAATTATTAACAGAAATAAGATCAAACCCAGAAGTGATGGCAAGGTTAATATCTGCGTCAAACCCTGCCCAATCGATCGTATAAACTTTTTTAGTTTTTTTATCCTTAAAAAACACAGGGCCATGCAGGCTGTTAAATACTGAAAATTTATAGGATTCCTTTCCAGCAACCAAAATTTCTTCCTTTCTGGTTTCAAATTTTTTCCAACCATCCAAAGTTAAATATTGGGTCGAATCGTGCTCATGGATTTGTTCTTCATAAAACTCTGTTACATCCACTCCACCGGCTGTAAATGCCCAGGCCGCGTGTCCATTATGTCCCATCACTACCAACGGCAAGCCTGCAGCTGTAACCCCAAGCGCATTTACATTTTTATCTTTGATATGAATCCCAGCGTAATACCAGAATTGTGCAATTCGGCCTGTTTCCAAATGCGGATCACTGGCCAGCATGGCTGAACCTGAAACACTTTTTTGCGGTGAAGTAACCCAGGAGTTAGAGGCATTTGTCAACAAAAATGGTATTTTATTTTCTTTAAAGAGAGAAGTGGCAATGGCAGTTTTAAAATCTGGCAAAAAGGAAACACTGCTTTGAGCAGGAACAGTTGTTGGTGCCCAATCCGGATAACTAAATAAAGCAGATTGTGCTTTTTCCAACCCAAGTTCGGCAGCCACCTCAACAAAAAACAAATCGCGGTTTTGGAGAGCATCGGAGTACCAGGTTTGAAAACTCATGATTGTTAGGCAATCATAAACCGTCCAGGGACTAAAATCATAATCCAATAAATAAAACTCAAATGGCATTGCTGCTGTTTCATCAACAAAAGTATTAATTCCCAAAGCATAAGCTTCTAAGCGCGCTTTATTTTCCGGGCTTAAATTTTGGATTTGGTTTCGAACAAGCTGATCATGTCCGATTTTCCTGCTTTCAACATCCATTTTCAAAGTTATTTCACCCAACACTTCGGATAACCGACCCTGTGAAATGCGACGGGTCATATCCATTTGAAAAAGCCTTTCTGAGGCATGGAGCCAGCCCAAAGCAAAATAGGCATCATTTTCATTTTCTGCCCAAATTTGCGGAATACCTTTTTTGTCGAAAGTGATTTCTATTTTTTCGATTACACCTTTTAATGCTAATTCACCTTCATAAGGAGCAACAGAATTTTTTAACAACGCATAACCGAAAATACCGGCGCAAACAATCAGAATTAATAGGGTTAAAATAACTCGAAATAAAATCTTCATTTAGCTTCTCCGTTTACAAATTTTTAAAACTAACAACACTTCAAGCAAAGTCTCGCAAGCCTATTAGCTTCTACTTGTAACTTCACATTCTTGAAAAGAAATATTGTTTTAGCTTTTTAATAGACGGCTTAAATTTTGACATCATTCAATTAAGCTAAAACAAGAAACCTGTAACCCGCAACCTGAAACGATAAAAAAAAACTATATACCAGAAATTAATAAATATTGAAATCTCCTTAGATAAGGCAAATTGTTCTTCCAAATGATGTTTTAGATTGTTAAATTAGAATCGAAGTTTTATTCTTTAAATATTTATGAAAAGGAATTAGAAATGGAACCTAAAAAATGTAATACTGCTGAAGAAGCTGTTTCAATAATTGAATCTGATGATTTTGTATGGACACACTCTATGGCTGCGACACCTGTTGTTCTGCTGGAAGCCCTTTACAAACATGCCATGTCCAAAAAAAATATTACTGTAATGCAGTTGCATACAGAACAACCATCAACGGGTGATCCAAACGAACTAAAAGGTCATATAAGAAACCGCTGCTTTTTTGTAGGGGCACCAACCCGCAAACTTGTCCAATCAGGTCATGCCGATTACATCCCCATTTTTCTTTCGGAAGTTCCGCTCCTTTTCCGGAGGGGACATCAAAAGGTTGATGCTGTAATAGTGCAGGTTTCACCACCGGATAAACATGGGCTTTGCACATTGGGTATTTCTGTTGAAGCAACCGTCGCTGCAATCGAAAAAGCAAAAAAAGTAATTGCACATGTTAATCCAAATATGCCTCGTACTCATGGCGACAGCTTTATCCCATACGAACTTTTTGACACAGTTTATGAAGAAGCAACCCCAATCCATAAACATAAGCAGGCAGAACAAAATGATGTTACTAAAAAAATAGGGCAGATTATTGCCGACCTAGTTGAAGATCGCTCCTGTTTGCAAATGGGTATCGGCGCAATACCAGATGCTGCTCTTGCGGCGATGAGTAATCACAAGGATTTAGGTATTCACACTGAAATGTTTTCAGATGGTGTTCTGGATCTCGTAGAAAAAGGCATTGTTTCCAACCGATTTAAAGAAAAACACCCACACAAAATAGTTACAAGTTTTGCGATGGGTTCACAAAAACTCTATGATTTTATTGATGACAATCCGGAAGTAGTTTTTTTGGATGTGGGTTATACAAACAGCACGCAAGTTATCCGGCAAAACAGCAGAACCGTTGCAATGAATAGCGCAATTCAGGTGGATATTACCGGTCAGGTTTGCGCAGATTCTTTAGGACCGAAAATTTATTCCGGTGTTGGTGGCCAAATGGATTTTATTCGTGGCGCAGCTTTATCCGAAGGTGGCAAAGCCATTATTGCTCTACCATCAACAGCAAAAAATGATACTATTTCCAGAATTGCTCCTATGCTGGCCCTGGGCTCTGGTGTTGTTACAACCAGGGCACACGTCCACTACATAATCACTGAATATGGTGTAGCGGATTTGCATGGGAAGAGTTTGCGAGAGCGAGCAAAAGCATTGATTGATATTGCACATCCAAAATTCCGCGATGAATTGGAAAAAGCAGCATCTGAAGTGTGGGAATTACACCTTTAAAATCCCAGTTAACACTAAATAGTTTTATGTTGTTTATTCAAGGAGAAGATATTTCAGAAGAACAATCATTTCATTTGAGTAACATTTTTGAAGCAGAACTTTTTTACATGAGTTAAATAAATGCAAAACTGTAACACTGGAAGCTGATACATTTTTAACTGCTGCAGGAAACTCAGTCCGCTATACTCCGATTGTTTTAAAAGGGGCCATTAAGGTTACTCGAGGAGATGAACATGGCAAAGAAATAATTATGTACAACATTAACCCCGGTGAAAGTTGTATAATTTCATCACATCCAGCTTAAAGAGCAGTTTTAATAATATGGATTCATTATTAGCTGTGACTGAAGATAATGCGACTTTGATTTTAATTACAGATGCTCAAATAAGAGATTGGCATGATAATTATAAAAGCTGGCGCAGTTTTATTACAAACCTGTATAATGAACGCTTAATTGAATTATTCAGTCTTGTGGATGCAGTGGCTTTCCAAAGTGTGGATCAGCGATTAACTAACTTTTTGCGAACCAAAAAAGATTCAAACTCCGAACTAAATATAACTCATCAGGAAATTGCGAACCAAATTGGAACAGTGCGCGAGGTTGTTTCACGTCTGTTAAAACAATTGGAAAATGAAAACAAGATTAAAATGTTCCGGGGTAAAATAGAAGTATCCGATTTGTAACAGAATTATTTAAATCTCCTTTTATATTTTTAACAAATTTATTATATGAAGCCAATTCGTTTTAATCAGTGTAATATTTATTTTAAACCGCCAGATTGCTTTCAAAGTTTAGATGTTTAAAGGTATTATTGTTCGTAAAACTAAAATGTCAGAAATTTAAGCTCTTACTTTTATATTCGATTATTAAAGCCAAAAAAAATGGAATTTGTTCAAACGATATGATTCGAATAATTCTAATATTATTATTTTTAATTTCCTCAACCTTCAGTCAAAGCTACTACCTTGAGAACTTAACCGGTGAAAATGGTTTATCACAACAAGGTGTTCAAGCTATTTTTCAAGATAAAGAGTCCTATCTCTGGTTTGGGACTCAAGCTGGGTTAAACAGATATGATGGTGAATCTTTCGAGATATTCAGTATACCTGATGGATTGGTCAATGACAGAATAAACGATATTGTTCAGGATAATAATGATAATATTTGGGTTGCAACAAATAATGGGATTGCTCGTTGGGACAATCCCGAATTTACAAGTTTTGGTATAGAGCATGGCTTATCAAATAAATTTGTAAATAGGCTATTTGTAGATAAGAATGGTTTATTATGGTGCGGTACTCATGATGGAATAAACATCTGGGATGGTTCATCCTTTACCTCGCCACAATATCTAAACGCATTTAATGGATTATCCATAAATGATTTTTATTTGGATAATGAAAAAGTATGGGTGGCTACCAATGGAGGTTTATATGTTATTAACAAAAAGAGTATCACTGATACATTAATAAGCACAACTCGACCAGTTATCAGTATTATTAAAGATACTAGCCATCGGCTTTGGGTAGGTTTAAAAAATGAAATCCAAGTTTTCAGCTCTGGGGAATTAGTTGGGTATTATTCAAAAAATGATGGTATTGAACTATCAGCAAAATATGATTTTTTTATAGATAGCAGAGGTGTCATTTGGTTTGGTACACAATCCGGCGTTGCCAAAGTATTCAATAATAAGGTTGAACTTATCTCTGAAAAACAGGGATTACAAATTTCAAATGTATTAAAAATTATTAAGGATAAAGAACACAATATGTGGTTTGGGGGAATTGGCGGGATTGCAAAATTTCCAAACCAGGCGTTCAAAAATTATTCAAGCAAAGATGGTCTGGGATCACCCGTTACAAGACCCATTACCAGAGATAAATACAACAATTTATGGGTAGGCACCAATGGTGGTTTAAGTGTTTTTGATGGTCAAAAATGGATGAACTATTCAATAAAGGATGGATTATTACATAACTTAATAAACTCTTTGTTTTATGACGAGAATGATATTTTATGGATAGGGAATTTTCAAGGCCTAAATTATTATGATGGCTCTTCGATAAAAACAGTTCCACAGTTTAAAAATTTTGGGATTGTAAGAGACATTATATCGAATGAGTCAAAGCTGCTTATATCTTTTGATCAAGAAGGCCTTTTTGAATTTGACCCCAAAAGCGGAAAGACTTCTGAAATCACTATTCCCGAAAACAATTTTGAGAATGCCCGCTTTTTAATTGACAGGAAAAATAATTTGTGGGTATCCGGTAAAGAAGGGCTTTCGGTTTATAATAGAACTAACTGGAAAACATATACCACAAAGGACGGCTTGGCTAGTAACGATCCATATTTTATTGTAGAAGATCTGGAAGGAACAATATGGTTTGGCTATCATTCATCTCACGGATTAACCCGGTTTAAGAACAATGTTTTTAAAACATTCACTACAAAAGACGGCTTAACCAATAACGCCGTTTATTCAATTGGTGCAGATGTTCATAACAATCTATGGATTGGAACAGCGCGAGGTGTTGATAGATATGATGGAGAAAATTTCAAAAATTATAATGTAGAAGATGGTTACGCGAGCCCTGAATCAAATGCAGGTGGTTTTTATCTTGATTATGACAGCACCATTTGGTTCGCAACCGGCAATGGTCTTAGTCATTATTTCCCAAAGAATGAACAGGATGATTTATATCCCGCTAATTTAATAATCTCTAATATTGAAATAAGCGGAGAACAGTTTTCAGCAGATAGTTTGCACCATTTCAATTATGATAAGAAAGAGCTATACGTTACAACCCGCTGTATTAGCTTTATTAACCGAAATAGACTTCAGTTTCAATATCGTCTTATTGGCCAAAATAAAACCTGGAAAAAATATGATGGCCATTCAATACATATTTCTAATCTTGACCCCAATAAATATACCCTGGAAGTACGGGTAAAAAAATATACAAAGGATTGGGGAGCTCCTGTACAGGCACATTTTATAATTAATAAACCAATATGGCTAACCTGGTGGTTTATATCCGGATCGGTACTTTTAACTTTGCTGCTAATAGTTGGATCAGAAAAATATCGTGTGCGAAATATTGAACGCTTAAACCGTAAGCTTGAAAAAATTGTTTTTGAACGAACGCGGGAATTAAATGAAACCAAAGAAAAAATCTTAAGCAGCCAACAGGAGCTTTGGCTAATTTTGGATAACACGCCAGGCATAATTTATTACAAAGATATTGAACTTAAATATGTTAATGTAAATAAAGCTTTTATAAAAGCAATAGGTAAAAGCAAGGAAGAGATAATTGGCAAAACCGCCCGTGATATTTTTTCAGCAAAAGAGGCTTTTGAAAATACCGAAGAAGACAAAATTGTTATGAAAACAAAAAAAAGCTATTCATTTGAAAAAATTCTTGATTTTGGCAACAATAGATATTATTCCGTTACAAAAATCCCCGTAAAAGATAATGCCGGGAAGGTTATTGGTATAATTGGACTGGATATTGACGTCCATGATTTTATAGAGGCTAAGAACAGGGAACGTGAAGCTAATAAAGCCAAAAGTGAATTTCTTGCTAATATGAGCCATGAGATCAGGACACCTATGAATGGCCTGATTGGTATGATTTCACTTATGGAGTCTACAAAATTAAACAATGAACAAAGTGAATTTTTGGAACTTATGAAAAATTCATCAGAGTCGCTTTTGCTGATTATAAACGACATTCTTGATTTTTCAAAAATTGAAGCCGGGCGCATTGAATTAAATTTTATTCCATTTAAGCTAGAACACTTTATAAAAGAAATTATTAAAATCCTGCAAATTGAATCTAAGGACAAAGGAATTAATTTAGACTATAAACTTGATGCTAACACCCCAAATGATGTAATGGGCGATCCTCAGCGATTAAAACAAATTCTTATAAACCTTATTGGCAATGCTGTAAAATTTACAAAGATAGGTGCCGTTTTAGTAAGAATCGAATTGGTTGAAAAACACGATCAGAAAGCCATAATCAAGTTTAGCATCCTCGACACAGGAGTTGGTATAAAAAAAGAATCCACGAAGAAAATATTTAGTTCATTTACACAAGCCGATGGATCAACAACACGCCTTTTTGGGGGTACAGGATTAGGATTAACCATTTCATCGCAACTGGTAAGATTAATGAATGGACATCTTGAAGTTATTAGCCCTCTTCCCCTTGATGAAAAGAAAAAACTAGTTACCGGTGACAAAATAAATGAATGCGGACCCGGAAGTGTTTTTCATTTTACAATAGTATTACCAATACTAACCGATGACATACAGGCCCGCCATTTAATAACTGAATATGAAAACAGAGTGAATGATAAGCGGAAACTAAAAATTTTACTGGCTGAAGATAATTTATTAAACCAGCACATCGCGCGTAAGCTTTTGGAAAAAAATGGGTACGAAGTAACCTCCGTTGAAAATGGGGAAAAGGTTCTTGATAAAATAAACCAAACCTCTTATGATTTGATATTAATGGATTTACATATGCCTGTTCTGGATGGGATTGAAACCACCAGAAAAATCCGGGAATCGGAAAAAGGGAAATTAAACCGCATACCAATTATTGCAGTAACAGCAAATGCAATGAAGGGGACCAAAGAGCTTTGCCTGGAAGCTGGAATGGATGGCTATATAACAAAACCTCTAAGGTCTGAAGAAATATACGATACTATTAACAACCTTCATTCAACACAAATTCGTAATTAACATTAACAAAAAAATAATTGGAAAATAGCATTTCATAAAGTTAAGGAACATCATGAAAAACAGTGTACAGCAAAATCTTACTTCTCTTGCCGAATACCAAAAAGGGTCGGTAGTCAGCAAATCACTATTAGCAAAGAAAAGCGGCAATATTACCCTTTTTGCTTTTGACAAAGGTGAAGGCCTGAGTGAACACACAGCACCATTCGATGCTTATGTACAAATTCTGGATGGTAAGGCTGACATCACCATTTCCGGAAAAGTGCACAGCCTCTCTGCCGGAGAAATAATAATAATGCCCGCCAATGAGCCACATGCATTAAAAGCAGTAAAAGCTTTTAAAATGCTTTTGGTTATGATCAAATCAGAATAACCGTATTGTCTCTTTCAAGCGACATTCTCTTAACCAGAGATGTCGCTTGAAGCAGACATAATTAAAATAAAACCCTTCCAATAAACGTCTTTATCTCGCTTGCAGCCTCTGGCATATTTTTTGTTTATACCGTTCGTTCTAAATATTCTGAAAATTCATTTATGGAGCACAATATGCCGCGGACAATTAAACTGAACATTCATACGATTATTTATTCTATTCTTCTTTTAACCATATCTTCTGCCTTAGGCCAAAATACTAATTTTTTAGATTTAGATTTTAACAGCACAGGTTCTGGGTATTTTCCGCCAATTGGCAGCAGAAGTGAATTTTACGATCAAAAAATATTAGAAGACGGAAGTATCATTATTGCCGGAACTACTGAGCCGCAAACATGGAATTTTGACTTTGTTGCATTGAAGATTAAACCGGAAGGAGTTATTGACAGCACCTTTGGTGAAAATGGTTATGCCTTGGTTAATTTTGAAACTGGTGATTCTGATGATCGCTGCCGTGCAATTGAAATGCTACCAAATGGCAAAATATTATTAGCGGGTTATCTTTCCAGCACAAGCACTCAATCATTAATTACACGTTTAAATGCTGATGGTTCTGCAGACACAACATTTGGTGATAATGGAAAAATAATATTAGAACATGGCTGGCCTCCAATAACCGGATTTATTACTTCAAATGAATTAGAAATACTGGCTGATGGAAAATTTTATATTGCGGGTACAAATAATTCCAGTAATGTTATGTTAAACCTTTATAATGAAGACGGAACACTTGATACCGCATTCGGAAGCCAGGGATATGGTTTAATTGATGTGAATGAAGGGATTGATGAAGAAGAAGTACAATTAGTTCTTCAAACAGACGGAAGAATAATTATAGTTGGCAGAGTTGATAATAAAAATTTTGCTGTACGGTTTAATACCAACGGGCAAATTGATAGCAGCTATGGTCAAAATGGTGTTGCCTGGGTAGATATGGCTTATTCAGCTTCCGGAGAGCTGGCCTCAGCTGCACTTCAAAGCAACGGGAAACTTATTATTGCAGGTACACAAGAGACCGGATCCTTTTTTACACATCAAATGGCTTCTGCCAGACTGAATATTGATGGCAGCCTTGACACCAGTTATGGAAATAATGGGTATCATGAGGTTCCTGTAAAAAGCCCGAAAAATGCTTCATGGGGAGCCGGGGAAGCCCATTCAATTCTCATTGATGAAACTGATCGTATTTTCCTTGGCGGAAAAATGAAAAATGGAAACTGGTGGAGATTCGGAATAATGTCTCTATCGCCAGACGGGCATTTGGATACTACTTTTGCGGATAACGGTTTTGCTTATACAAATGGTTCAGAGAAAAAAATTACATCAATGAGATGGGACGGTACAAAAATTGTAGCCGCCGGCAATTTTTATGTTGCCCGGTTTTTAACCCAAAACACTACTGCCATCGGTCAAGAAACTCACACTAATCAAATTTATTCGTTTAACCTTGAACAAAATTATCCAAACCCATTTAACCCGGAAACTACAATAAACTATCAGCTTTCTAAGCCAGGTAAAGTTTCTTTAAATATTTATAATGTATTAGGGAAAAAGGTAAAAACAATTATCAATAAACATCAAAAAAATGGGCATTACTCCGTTCGCTTTAATGCTAAAGATTTTCCTTCCGGCATTTATTTTTATCGTTTAAGCACAAACGACAAATCTATTTCAAAAAGAATGTTATTACTTCGATAAAAATTTGAAATAAATAGCAACCATTCCTTTTGCCTTCAAGCATGGAAATCAATATCTTTTTCCATGCTTGAAAATTTTTCTTTCCACCCAATAATCCAAAGCTGGTTTAGTCAAAACTTTAATAAGCCAAGTCCGCCACAAATACAAGGCTGGCCATCGATTGCTTCAGGTAAAAATACTTTAATCTGCGCACCAACAGGTTCTGGTAAAACATTGGCTGCATTTTTATGGTGTATTGATTCTCTTTTAAGAGAGAAGATAAACGAAACAGGTAATCCTTTTTCTCCGCTCAGGATGAATAATTCGTCTTCGCTAAGTGAGAAGAATGGGGTTCACACACTATACATTTCACCGCTTAAAGCACTGAACAATGACATCGAACGTAACCTGCAATTCCCACTAAAAGGAATAACTGAAGCCGCCCAAAAATCAAATCTTGAAATCCCAGAAATAAGCACACTTGTACGAACCGGCGACACGCCTGCTAATCAGCGTGCAAAAATGCTGAAGACACCGCCGGACATTTTAATCACAACACCAGAATCGCTTTACCTGCTGTTGACAAATCAAAAAGGCCGCATGCTTTTTGAAGGGCTTAGATATATTATTGTAGATGAAATCCACGCCCTATGCCCAAATAAACGTGGTGTTCACCTCAGCCTTTCATTAGAGCGCCTAATGCCATTATGCAAAAATGAGCCGGTGCGGATTGGGCTTTCTGCAACTCAAAAACCTCTGGACAGGATTGCCAGGTATCTCGGTGGACAAACTTATTTACCAAAATTTCCAGATTTTCAAGAAGATGAAAAGAAACCAGAATCTGTCATTCCCGCAGGCCTTAAGCGGGAATCTGAATCATTTGATAAACAATTACCGATAAGAACACTCGGGAATGACAACAAAGAAGTAATTAAACGCCCAGTAAATATCATCGATACCGGGCAGCGAAAAGAAATGGATTTAAAGGTTATCTCTCCGGTAAAAAATTACAGCGATTTGCCTGAGTCCAGTATTTGGCCGGAAGTGTATAAACTTTTATATGATTTAATTATGGATCATCGGACAGCACTGGTTTTTGCCGGTATGCGTTCTCAAACTGAAAAAATTGCACGCATCTTAAACACAATTCATCAAAAAGAAACCGGTGATGAAAATGCCAGAATTGCTCTTGCCCATCATGGCAGCCTTTCTCGCGAAACCCGATATGATATAGAAGTTAAACTGAAAAACGGACTAATACCGGCGGTAATTGCCACAGGTTCTCTGGAGCTTGGAATCGACATCGGCAGCATAGATTTAGTCGTCCAGCTTGAATCTCCAAAAACCGTTTCCGGTGCTCTGCAACGAGTTGGACGAAGCGGCCACCTTATCCACGCCACAAGTAAAGGACGGATTATTCCACTTTACCGGGCAGATTTGGATGATTGTGCGGCTTTGACCAATGCTATGCTGGAAAGGAAAATAGAAGAGACAAAAATCCCGGAAAACGCACTTGATGTTTTGGCACAACATATTGTGGCAGAAGTTTCCATGCAGGAGTGGAATTTTGAGGATTTATTTAACTTAATCCGCCAAAGTTATTGTTATCATGATCTTTCCAAAAATGCTTTTCAACGTGTTGTTGAAATGCTTGCAGGCAAGATTGGCAATTCAACATCGCAGGCTCTTTATCCACGGATCAATTGGGACTCGGTCAATAACAAACTTATACCACGTCGAGGCAGCCAGTTAACCGCTGTTATGAATGGCGGGACAATCCCGGACAGGGCTTATTATGCGGTCTATCTAAATGGACAAAATATTCGGCTTGGTGAGATGGAAGAAGAATTCGTCTTTGAATCACGCATCGGACATATTTTTTATTTAGGAAATACAGAATACCGGATCGATGATATCCAACAAGACCGCATTATAGTTTCTCTGCATAGTGAAGCCAACCCGAAGGCTCCATTCTGGAAAGGCGATCTTCTCTACCGCGATTTTAAAACAAATCTTAATATTGGTCATTTTCGTGGTGAACTATTAAACCAAATAAAAACTGGAAATGCTGAAAAATGGCTGGAAGAAAAATTCTACACCGACGAAAATATCAATCGCAACCTGATTGATTCCATCAACCTTCAAATCAATCATGCCGGAACGCTTGCAACTGACTCACAAATAATTCTTGAGAAATTTATTGATGCCGGTGGCGAACCAATGCTGCTTATCCAGGCACCATTTGGAGCACGTGTTACAGGATTGTGGGCGTTGGCCATTGCAGGAATTTTGGAAAACAAACACGATAAACAGGTGCAATATACTTATGATGATGATGCGTTGATTATCCGTTTGACTAATTCTGAAAATATGCCCGATCTGCAGGAAATTTTAAACCTGAGTAATATGGAAATCGAGAAAATACTTTTTCATAAACTGATTGAAAGCCCTCTTTTTTCTGTACATTTCCGCTATAATGCAGCACGCGCTTTGATGTTGCCAAGATCTCAACCCAGAAAACGAATTCCTCTTTGGCTTCAACGATTACGCGCAGCCGATCTTTTACAGGAAGTTCGTCAAATTCCTGATTTTCCAATAATTGCTGAAACTTACCGCGAAGTTCTTTACGATTTGTTTGACTGGCCAGCCTTGCAGGAAGTTCTTGAAAAAATAAATAATGGTGATATTGCATTCAAAATGCTAAACAGTTCCCAGCCATCACCAATGACAGCAGGTTTGCTGTTCCGCATGATCTCGGACAATATGTATGAATACGACCGCTCTCGTGCTGCAAATGACGGCACCATTAATTTTACCCAACTTCTTGCTGATATCATCAAGCGCGAACATATTCCGCAAGTTGTTACGGGAAAAATTAACAAATCTTTTAGCGCAAAACTTCAATATTTAGATATTAATTTTGCTGTAAATGATACTGAAACCTTGTTTAGCCTGATTGAAAAACTTGGCCCAATAACAATGCAAGCTTTGAAGCAACGTGTAACAAAAAATGTCCTGGAAAAGTTGGATATTTTGCGGGAAAACGGACGGATCGTTTTAATTGAAAAACCATTGCACGGCTGGATTGCAGTAACACATCAAAATGATTATCAGGAAAATTGGACTAGTAAAGGATTAGAAAATCACGTGATCCGTTTACTGCAGAACAATGGAGTTTTAAAACAAAACGAATTGAGTTTGTTATGTAACGCTGATGAGCAGACCATGCAGGAAATTATTGAAACCTTACTCAAAAAAGAACTTATAGTGCAGGGAAAGCTGCTGAAAAACAGTACAAAAGTTTATGTTTGCGACAGATATAATTTTGCCCGAATGTATCGCCAGGCAATTGCCTCCCGCAGAAAATCTGTTAAGCCGGCCAGCTTGAAAGATCTGAACCAGTTTATGCTTTCCTGGCATTTTGGAACAGAAAAGATTACTGACTTTGAAACCATGATGGGAACATATCTCGGTGCAGAATTTAAATCCGGTTTTTTAAAAGAAAGCATTTTGCCCTCAAGGCAGGACAAAGAATCATTTGAAAAATTCCAGCAACAAATCTCAACAGGAAAAGTTATTGCCAGGGTTCAGCAAAGTGGTGCAAAACAAATCAGAGAGACTTTTATTGCAAGGCAAAGTGGACATTATTTCTGGAACCCGGATGATTTTACAGATGAAGGTCCTACAGAAAATGAAAAAACTATTATAACTTTTTTAAAGGAAAATGGCGCGAGCTTTTTTAATGATATCTGCGATGCGACAGAATTAAAAACTCAAAGTGTCTCTATTTCTCTGGGCAAATTGTTAAAGCGCGGCATGATAAGTTCAGACAATTACAATGCCATCCAATCTTCTATATCAAACAAAAAAAACGTATCTGAAAATCAAAATCAACTCGGCGGATTTTCCGGCCGTGTGCGCAGGCAGAGCAGGAGCGCTTCCTTTGTGGAGTTCAAGAAAAAGGAACAATTAAAACAAGGGCGCTGGTTTCTTATCAATTCTTTTTCGGTCATGGGCAAAAAACGTTCATCGGAAGAAAAAGCAATTTTCCAGGCCCGGATGCTCTTAGATCGCTATGGAATCCTTATAAAAGAATGGTACCGCCATGAGAGTGGTTTACTGCCCTGGATAAATATTTTTAATGCCTTAAAAAAATTGGAATGGCAGGGTGAGATTCGCCGCGGATATTTTATAGAAGGTTTATCAGGACTTCAATTTGCCCTTCCAAAAGCTTTGCAAATTCTGCAAACATCAAAAGGTCAACAAAATATAACATCATTAATCAGCACAACTGATCCTGCGCTGCCATTTGGCGGAACGGTGAACTGGGCATTAACAGATCAGGATAAAAATGATATAAAAGTTACCCGTAAAACTACAAACCATATTTTTGTAAACAAGAATCGTTTTGCCGCTTACCTGGAAAATAATGCCACAAGAATAGTTTTAACCAGCCAATGGGAAAAAGAGGATATTTCCCTGTTTTTAGTAGCCCTAAAAAATCATTTTAAACAAGCCGGTAAATTTGGATTAAAGAAACTGGAGATCAAAGAAATAAATAATCGCCCGGCAATCATTTGCCAATTTGTAAATAATTTTCTTGAGACAGGGTTTGAAAAAGATGGCGATATTCTTGTTTTGTGGCCATCGGGAATTTAGGATATAAATTCTAACTTTATGGTTTCATCTGGACAGAGAATTCAAATCCACTTTTCTTTTTCCTAAATGAAAAAGAAACAAAAAATCAGTGCCTAAATGAAATATGGCTAAATTCTTTTCAATAATTTTGGAAAAATAAAAACTCGTTCCAAAAACAGGAACTCAAACAGTTTATTTTTCTTTATCAAAATTATTTCACGAATTTTAAACGCCGTATTTCATAAGGGCCAAAACAAAACTTTTTAAAATTTACTTTAGTGATGCTAAAAAATATGGGCTTCGGAAATTTTAACAGAGACACTCAGAAAACGCATAGATGAAACATTTTTTGAGTTATACATAAAAACGATAATTTTTCTTCGTGTCTTTGCGTCTTTGCGGTTTACAACTTCCTTTTATTCTTCATCGCTTTGCAGGACTCTTTTGTCAATAGACCATTCGCCTCCACCAAAAATTGAAAAGATCACTAAAAGAACAAGTACCAAAGCTGTAAACTCAAACGATTGGCTTTGAGTAAACAAACCTTGAGGAATGCTGACAATAATCAATGCCCCTGCCAAAATTGGAATCTGAATAAGTGCACCAATCCGGGTTATTAAGCCAAGCGCGACCAATGTCCCGCCACCGATATGTGCTACTCCAATTAAATGGCTAATCATCGTATTTGCAAAATCCAAATGACCTGCTTCAATTAAAGTGCCCACCAAAAAATCAGTATTACTTACAAAATGAAAACCCTTAATAATTAGGCCAAAACCAAGATAGATTCTTAAGATTTCCAGGCCATAACTATAATTTTCTTCGGCCCAGGTTTGTAAAGCGTTGAGTGATTTCATCCCCGACCTCCATCGTTATTGGAAAATTGTTTAATTTAACAATAAAAAAATGTGGTCAAAAAAGGTTAATCGAAGTGTAAAATTTTGGTTAAAACAGAAAATCAAGAGAAACAGAATGTGTTATTTAAAAAATAAATCCAGAGAACCAAAAAAGCCGGCGCCCAAAATTAATGCCCAGGATAGCCAATCTTTAAATTCATTGTTTTTGTGAAGTAAAAAAAGAAGATGCAACGCAACATGAACTATGAAAAAAATGTCTAATCCAACAACCAAACCATCTATGTTTTGTTGGCTCAAACCCCAAAAAAGGATGAAGAAAATAGGAAGATGAGCCCACGCAAAAATTTTAAATCCCAAATCGTCATTCAACAATGACAAACCTGGAAAAATTCTCCATTCTCTACACCGGATTGCATCCATCTCATGCACTAAAATGAATGCCAAACCCACATAAAAAAAAATGTTTTCTACCATGGTTAATGGAATATTTAATACATAAAATGCTTTATCTGCTCGCCTTTAGTCTCAATCTCAGTCATGGCTTCAATCCCGATTTGCAGATGAAGATCAACATATTTGCGGGTTACCATTTTATCGGAGTTTTCGGTTTTAATTCCATCGGGCATCAACGGCATATCCGAAACAAGTAGCAATGCCCCGCGGGAAATTTCATTTACATGGCCTACGATAAAAAAGGTGGCGGTTTCCATATCAATGGCCAGGGCTGATAATTTTTGAAGATATTGTTTGAACTCCTCATCCCATTCCCAAACCCGGCGGTTGGTTGTATAAACTGTTCCTGTTCGATACTCCATTCCATACTGGCAAATTTTATCTGAGATAAATTTATGCATTTTAAAAGATGGCATGGCCGGTACTTCTTCTGGCAGATAATCGTTGCTTGTGCCCTCTCCACGAATAGCAGCAATTGGTAAAACAAAATGTCCAATTTCTGCAGAAGGTTTTAAACCGCCGCATTTCCCCAGGAAAAGAACGCCTTTTGGGTTGCGTGCAACCAGCAAATCCATTATTGTGGCAACATTGGCTGAGCCCATCCCATAATTTATTATTGAAAGGCCAGAGCTATTTGTAGCCATTTTCATCGGCCGCCCTTCCCCTTTTTTCTCACAGCCAAATTGGTTGGAAAACTTATCCACATAATCCTGAAAGTTGGTCAGTAAAATATAATCACCAAATTCATCGATTTGTGCACCTGTGTAGCGTGGTAGCCAGTTTTTTGCGATATCAAGTTTTGTTTTCATTTTCGTATATCCTTCTTAATTCAATCTTTAGCAGTTAAAGTTAAGAAGTCCTCTGATAGAGTCAAAATAATGTTTTGTTAAAAAGACTAAACAAAAGAGATCAATTAGGACGCTGAGAAAACAAAAATAACCTAATAATTAAAAGGTTTCTTTACGGGATTAGCGCGATAATCTGGACAACTAAATTTGAATGTAAATTACAACATTCCATTTTCTTGATTGGAGCAATTTAAAGTTGTAGGTTTGATTAAAATCGTCTATCAATGCGAACTGAAAACTATCACCCTGATCTTAATTAAGGAAAATTGTATGAAGAACTTTATAAGCACATTTATGCTTATTTTTATTATTAGCAGCGTGTCTGTTGCAGCGGAAAGAAAAGAATTAAAAGATGTTAATACAGATGAATTTACAAAGGATACACAGGTGTCCCCCAAAGGTGGAGGTGACAGCCATGTCTCATTTGCCTGGTGGGTGCCAACCGAATTTTGGGAATCTATTTTATCCCGTGATGAATCGATAAGAGAAGCAGATAAAAGTGCAATGCTTGCTACAATGTCCGGAGTTTCCCTTCTGGCAATTGTACAGGGTGATGTTTCACAATTTGGAGCATTTAATTTTTATACGAAAGAAGAAATAGAAAAACACATGAAAATTTCTTTTTCAAAAGAAGATGGCAGTCAACTTGAATTTGAACCAATGACATCAATAAACCCCGATCTTGAAGTTGTTCTTGGTGTGTTTAAACCAATCCTTGGAAACGCTATGGGCAACATGGGCAAAAGTATGCATTTTTATGTTTTGCATGATGAAACAGATTCTGGCACAAGGTTGCTTGATCCTTATGAAAAAGGAAATATTGTGGTAGAGCTTTCTAAAAGAGATGATACTGTGTTGACTGCTAATATTGAGTTGCCGCTGAATTGTCTTTTTATCCCCCGCAAATGTCCCAACGGGAAAAATGCCCATATCTCATGGAATTATTGCCCCTGGACCGGAGAAAAACTGGAAGAATAACAAATGGCCTGGCACAGGTGTAGACAAAAAAATGCGTTGTGGCGTAGTGATCTCAAAAAATCGTACAAAGCAGCGCTTAACAAAAAAGATATAACAGATTTAAAACCTGTTAAAAAAGGATTCTTCAAAGCAGGCCATCTTCTGCTGTTGGCTATGCGGCTTTTGGTTAGCTGGATTGTTTTTGCTCTGTGCCTGATAACTCAATCGCTACACCTTATTCCAACCTGGGTTGCAGAGCTGTTTCGTTTTTGCCCTTTCAAACCCGGAATTTCCAAAAAGCCTTTTTACATAATCGGGCATCGTGGAGCTGCGGCCCATAAAATTGAAAACACTATTTCTTCTTTTGATTTTGCCATTAACACGCAAGGTGCCAATGCACTGGAAATGGATATCTCCTTTACAAAAGACAAACAGGTTGTGTTGTGGCACGACTGGCTGCCGGATGACCTGGTTGCAACAGTACGCCAACTTGGTTTTGAGCCGGATGTGAAGTATAAACCGCTGATTCCGCCTGAAGAAAAATGGTACAAACCAACCCACAAACTTACTTTGCAGGAAATACGCGAGCAGTTTGGATACTCACGTAAAAAGAAATCGACAAAAGAAGAGGCATACATTCCTTCTCTGGATGAAGTGTTTGACTGGGCCGTACAACAAGCTTCCCTGGAAATGGTAATCCTGGATATAAAGACCCCGGAGAAATACAAAAGCCAATTGGCCGGAATGCTGGATTATATTCAAAATTGTATTGAAAAATATAAACCCACCTTTAAGATTATTTTGATGAGCCCGGAAAAAAGTATTGTTAAAGAGATGAAAAAGCTGGCTCCTCAATTCAATTACACCTACGACATTGAACTACCTGTATTTCTTGTACTTGATCCGCAGGAATTTAGCGCTGTAGATAAAGCAGTGAACCTGGGCGATCGCTTTGCCAGCGTGGGGCGACCAACGGCACAGCTTGGTCCCTGGACAACATTGCGAAGACTACTGCAATATGATGTTTTTCAGAAAACAAAATATGCCGGCACAGACAAGGAAATTGAAGATCTGATAACCTGGACCATTAACCGTAAAAGGGAAATGCGCTGCCTGCTGAGGATGGGCATAAACGGTATTATCACAGACCGACCTGAAAGATTAAAGAAGGTTTGTGATAAGTTGTTGAAGAAACAGGACTTATAAACTGTAAATAGATTAAAACTAAAATCGAAAAATATTTCTTAAAATAAAGGTAATAAAATGGGAAATGATAATAGAAAGAAACTATCAGATGACCAAAAAGACCTTATTAAGAGGTTGCGAGAAGAAGCTAGAGAAGTAAAAGATTGTTTTACCAAATTTTCATTCCAGGCCCTTGTTTTTACTTCAATAACTTTTGGACTAATTGTAAGATTTCAAGGGGATCATCCAATTATATCTCTAGCATCCTTAGCTTTGATATTCCTCCTTCAAGCAGTTGCACGAATCGGTACTTACAAATATGCCACAGCAAATAGAAATTTTTCTTATGAATTGCATCTTCATAGAAGCATGTTATCACCAGAATCTCCGCCCTTAGGCTGGAAAGATGATATGAGGGAGTTAAGCTGGGAAGAGGCCATTAGAGCCTGGCGCGTAGTACAAGCAACGATATTTCATCACCTGTATTATACGGACATTTTTTTTATCAGAAATATCCTACCAAATTTTTTAAAACACGAACATAGACCTAACAAAAAAAAGAAAATCAATAAATATTTATGGTTTGAGCCAAGTAGATTGGTAACCAAAGGAACAAAATACCACGCTGGCAGCTACCTCAGCACAATGTTTTTAGTTTTGAATTTTTTTACATTTTTAGCGTTCATCCCGATTTATTTATCTATCTCCCAGATTTATTATGATCCAAATTTAAAGGAGTACTCAACTCTTTTACCCTATTTGATTAGTGTTACAATCTTGCTTACTGTTTATATTCTTTGGCGAGTAATCAAGACACGAAAACGTCGCCAAGTTCTTGAATCAGGTTTATTATCAATTCATTCTAGTTCAATAATATGGCAAGCAGTCACTGTAGCACATTACAGAGCTATAAAAAATGCGGATCGAGAAAATAATCCTGAAGGAATTTTCTATAAAAATTATACACAATTACTTTCTGAGGAAGCAGAAAAGCTAAAACACAATATTTTTGATATTCACTTATGGATTCATGACAAATGTTGCTTCCAAATAACACAACAAACTATTGAAAAACTCAGCTTAGAAAAGGTCCCACAACATTTGATAAAAGAAATTAAAAAAGTCAAAGGGAACACTTATAAAGGAGAATTTGCATTGTTCGAGAAACTTAACAATATAATAGAAGGTGGAATTAATGACTACCGTTTAATGATTTTAAAACACTCAAAATTATAATATCGAAAATTAAAGAGGGCAAATTTCACAAACTTCAAACTACTCACAAATTTAATTCAACTGAAAAACAATTGCACTCAATGGCGCGATATTCAAATCCAGGATATTGTCAATCAGGGTGTAGCGTTTTACACCCATCAGTGGGATCACACTTTTTACATTTAAACCCGCCGGAAGGTTTATGCCCACAAACTTTTCTTCATTACTTTTATTGAGGATAACCAGCATCTGCTGCTGCATATCGGAGCGCGCATAAGCCCAAACATCTTTCTCCACATGCAGGGTCATAAAATCGCCATAGCGTAACGCCGGGTTATCGCGCCGTAATGCCACAATTTTCTTAACGCGTTTGTTCATATCTTTTTCTGCTTCGCTTAGCTGATCGCCAAATCGCATCGGCCGACGGTTATCGGGATCGGTGGAACCGGTCATCCCAATTTCATCGCCATAATAAACAAACGGAATTCCCGGGATGGTCATTATATAAGCCAGGTAAACCTGGGCCATTTTATAGCTGTCCGGATTATCAACCTGTGGTGGATTGTTCCAGCCAATATCCGCAGGATCACCACTGGCGCTGGTAACATCGCCATCAACCGCGGCCAAAAAACGCATTTTGTCATGGCTGTCCATCAAGTTGCCCATAAAATGAAACATGCCATGATTTTCAAAGGTCTTCTGCATTTCGCCATTCAAAACCTCAAAGCCGCCTTCTTCATCTAAAAAGGTGTACATGGCAGAATTGTACAAATTAAAATTAAACTGCGCATCCAGCTGGCCATTATTTACATAGGATTTTGTAAGAGCATATGAACCAAACGTTTCACCAATCTGAAATATTTTACGCTTTTGGGGGACCTCAATCTCTTTTTTAATTTTTTTAGTCAACGTCCGCCAAAACTTAAACGGAACATGTTTCACCGCATCCTGGCGAAACCCATCGGCGTTGGTCTCCTTTAACCACCAAACCGCATCATCCGTTACCGTTTTTATCGCATCCCTGGAATTCTGAAAATCAAAAGATGGCAGGTAAGGCTCAAACCAGGTTGATAAACGAAACTCATCAAACAAGCGCAAATTTTTGCGGCCATCGGGCAGCTCTAATGTGCCAAACCAATCGCGATGCTCTTTAAAATAAGGATGCTCTTCATGCACATGGTTGCTTACAAAATCCAGGATAATTTTCATGCCTTTTGAATGTGCTTTTTCTATCAGGTTCTTAAGCAATTCCATATCACCAAAACGGACATCCACCTTTTTGGGATCGATTGGCCAATAACCATGATAGCCACTGTAGAACCGGTGTGGCGGCGGATATTCCTGGTATGCCTGCATAGGATTTTGGTTTACAGGAGAAAGCCACAACACATTTACGCCTAGATCGCTAAAATAGCCTTCATCAAGTTTTTGGATTACCCCCTGCAAATCGCCGCCATAATAATTAGCTTTATCTTTGAGTTCCGGATGGTCTACTTTTTGTGAATTGGTTGTGTCCCCGTCATAAAATCGATCCACGATAATCGAATAAACAATCGCATCATACCAGCTAAAACTTTTATCATCAGATCCGGCAATGACCCCATTTTGTAAAACTACCTGCTCAAACGGAGTGGAAAAACCATCGCCCATAACAGCAACACGAATTGTGGTATTTGCGGGCAAGATATCCAGATTAAAACTGGCCTGGATAGTATTTCCTTTTACTTTAATTCCCGGGCCGCTAATCAAAGTGTTGTTTCTTAGGCAAATAATATTTTCAACGCTAATTTTTTGATTATTCCCTGGTTCAAAACGATAATTTAATTTGATGGAATTTTCTTTTCTGTTATAACCCTTATTTATCAATCTTGAATTTTCTTTTTGTTCATCAATCACCAATAGCGAATTATACTGGCCAAAAGAGTTCATAACCTTTGCCCTGTTTACCGGGTCGATTATTTCATCCTTGCCATTTACATAAAAACGATATTCATAACGGCCATTTTCAAGCCAGAATGTTTTTTCAAAAACACGGTCGCCATCAGGATCTTCCATTAATTTGCTGCGCCTGTTCCAGGTGTTAAAAGAACCAATTACCTGAACGGTTTCTTCATTGCGTTTTGCTTTGTAGCGGAAGGTGTATGGGACCCTTTTTTGTACATAAACCGGAAAATGAAATATCTGCCAGTTGTGTTGAAATTTTATAATTGTTAATCCGGAGAAATCCTTAGCCGGTGAAAAGATAACCTGTTTCGTTCCTAAATTATACTTTACTTTAACATCCTTATTTTGAGAAAATTTCAGATCATATTTAGGGGCATAAAACAAATCTGAAATTAAAAATGTGTCTACTTTCCCTGTTTGCAAACGGACCACATCAATTATTCCACGAATTTCTTGTGACTGCTTTTTTGAACATTGTATAAAAAGCAGTACAGCAATTATTGGATATAGAAATACAAATAATCGTTTCATCATAATTACCCGGATGTTTGAGTTGTGCTGCAAATATACAACCATATTACGTAATAATAAAGAAAGCCCGAATTGATTTAATTGAAATTATCTTTTAATTTTATGCCTTTTACAAAGCCACTGTAGCTCAGTCTGGTAGAGCAGTTCACTCGTAATGATCAGGTCAGCGGTTCGAGTCCGCTCAGTGGCTCATTGATTTTAAAGTTTAAAAACACTTTCACTTTTAAGAACTCAGCGGCCCGCCGGTAGGCGGATCCGTCTACCGACGTGATTCGAGTCCGCTCAGTGGCTCATATGTCTTATTATGTTTACGCAATTTATTCACCTGCATTAAATTCAATTTATATTGGTCAAACCGGCAATATAAAAAAACGCTTTAATGATCATAACAAAGGATATTCCAAATATACATCCAAAGCAAATGATTGGACTTTAGTTTATTCCGAGGAATGCACATCCAGAGCAAATGCATTAAAAAGAGAAAAACAACTTAAATCTGCCAAAGGTAGAGAGTTTGTTTGGAGTAATGTGCCTAATAAATAATCAGGTCAGCGGCCCGCCAGTAGGCGGATCTGTCTACCGACGTGATTCGAGTCCGCTCAGTGGCTCATTGATTTTAAAGTTTAAAAACACTTTCACTTTTAAGAACTCAGCGGCCCGCCGGTAGGCGGATCCGTCTACCGACGTGATTCGAGTCCGCTCAGTGGCTCAAAATCTAAATTGCAAACTATCCACGAATTTCACTGATTTACACGAAGTAAAAAAGTTAAAATAATTGAAAAAAATAAACTTAATTACTTGACCTTCTTAAATTCCAAATGACTTTCTTCGCGTCTTTGCGACTTAGTGTTAAATGTTTAAAGTCTTTATAAAGTGGAATAAATAGGAATCCTCCTGGGTTATGTTCTACTCACAAATGAAAAAATATCCCGGAGAAAAAAATGGCAAGAATTCTCGTTTTACTTTTAGCAGTTTCCTTTATGTCTTGTAGCGAAAGCTCTGACGGTTTTGTTGATCCAAATATTAAAACAGGGCTTGGAAGTTTTGTTGTAGAAATTGATGATAATGATTGGAGTGCAACAACTGGATTTGTTAATGCCAGCATTTCAAAAAATGATTCAGTTTCAACTGCTTTAGTAACTTCTGTAAAAAATCTCACCGTCAGTGATACCGAGGGATTTGGAGTTTCATTTTCAAATATTTTAAGCGGGAATCCCAGTTTGGAAGATACCTATCAACTGGATGGCACGACAGTGGCTACGATTGTGTTTATAAGATCAATTTCAGATAATGATGTAACTTACAACGCAATCAGCGGCGAGTTAAAAATCACCGAAGTTAGTTCATCAAATGTTAAAGGTACATTCAATGCAGTCCTTCAGAACCAGGAGGATGAGAATGATACATTGAATATGACCGGCGGTGCCTTTAATGCTGCTATCACAACGAGATAAGTACTGAAGATATTCAGTGTAATTTTAAGTTTCAATACCCAGTTTTTTTAATTTTTTATATAAATAAGTGCGGTCAACTTGTAATAGTTCAGCTGCTTTAGCGATATTTCCATTGACATTATCCAGGCAGAATTTTATATACTCAAGCTCTGTTTTATCGCGCACATCACGCAGAGATTGATTTTTTTCAAACGCTGAAGTAACATCAAATTGCGGTGTGGAAAATTCAGCCGGTAAGTCCTTCAATTCAATTACCGGTGAATCGGTCATAATTACAAGACGTTCGATCAGATTTTTTAATTCACGAATATTGCCCGGCCAATTAGATGTTTTTAGTTTCTTAATTACAGCCTCACTCATACTGAGGCTTTTTTTATTGTTTTCATGGCTAAACATTTGCAGAAAATATTCAGCTAAAAACACAATATCATCCCCTCGTTCCCGTAGCGGTGGCAAATGAATCGGCACAACATGCAGACGAAAATAGAGATCTTCCCGAAAACTGCCCTCTTTTACCATCTGTTGCAGATCTTTATTAGTCGCTGCAAAAACTCGCACATCTGTTTTAATAACTTCATTTCCACCAACCCTCTCAAACTCGCCTTCTTGCAAAACGCGTAAAACTTTTGTCTGGGTTTTTAAACTCATATCACCAATTTCATCCAGAAAAAGGGAACCTCCATTGGCCTGTTGAAACTTGCCATCTCTTTGTTCTGTAGCACCCGTATAAGCACCCTTTTCTGCACCAAACAACTCTGCTTCAATCAACTCTTCCGGGATAGCTGCACAATTGATTTTGATATATGGTTTATTTTTTCGCTCACTTTTAAAATGAATTAAACTTGCAATAATTTCTTTTCCCGTTCCGCTTTCTCCGGAAATTAAAACTTTGCTATTTGTGGGTGCAATTTTATCAACAGTCTTTATTATTTCCATCATTGCCGGGCTTTTACCAATAAATTCAAAGCCCATTTTAGTTTTTTCAAGATTGGCATATTTCTCTTCCAGCGCCAAACGTTTCACAAAATTATTTAGGGTAATCAAAAGTTTTTCTTTCGATAGCGGTTTTTCCAGAAAATCATCCGCACCGTTTCGCGTTGCTTCAATAGCCATTTTAATTGAGGCATGACCGGAAATCATAATTATTATCGCTGACGGGTTTTTTAAACGGATATCTTTTATGAACTCGATGCCATCACCATCAGGCAGCATAACATCCACCAAAAAAAAGTTAGTATTATCGGTGATCTGAGTCTTTGCATCTTTCAGATTTCCAGCCTTGGAAACAGTAAAACCCTCAGCACTCAAAATCATATCAAGCGATTTTAATATATTTTTTTCATCATCGATAATTAGAATATTTTTATTCATGTTTTCCTTTTTTCGGATTGCATTAACAAGGCATTATTTTTGGGACTGTATTAACTGACTTAATACATAAATCAACACAGTTGATTTACTTCATATTTTCTAAATCCAATTTGTCACTTGGAAAATCTGATAATATTTTATTTATCTCTTTGTCTCCATATTTATACCTGAAATGAAAACTCCCAAACTGATATTCTTGCGGATCATTAGCATATCCATGTTTTACGGGATTTAAATAAATGTAGTTTAGCCTTGTATAATAAGACCGTTCGTAGGTAATACATGTATCCCAATAATTATGAAAGATCTTGTTTTCTTTTGTCAACTCAGGTTTATATTTTCTAATAAACATTGCTGTAAATTTGTGCAAATTTTTAATTACATCTGCAATAGTTATTGTCTGATTTGGGCTCGCACTTAACATAAAATGATAATGATCATCCAGTATCACCCAATCGTCAATTTGCCAATTATATTTTGTACAACCCTTTTGTAATATTTCCAGCATTTTATGTTTAACAGCATCATCTTTTAAATAAGGAAAATGCTTGTATGTAGATGCTGTTACAAAATATTTAGCTTCAGGAATAAAAAGATGTGGGGGGTTATGTTCGTATGTTTTGTAAATTCTACTCATATGCATTCTTCGTTTTATTTGGATTAAATCGACTGTGTCGATTTGTTTTTATTAACAGTGAATTATTACAAAACCAATATATTTCAATCCCTTCCTTTTTATTGGATTCCATTTACTTCCTAATGCTTAAATCAACGCAGTTGATTTATTCCAAAAATAAACTAATTTTAAAAACTGTTCCCTCACCCAAATCAGATTCTACAGAAATTTTTCCACCATGTTCTTCGATAATCTTTTTCACGATAGCCAAACCCAATCCAACACCCGATCTCTTTGTAGAAAAATAGGGCTCAAATATTTTTTTAACATTTTCAGATGAAATACCTTCACCTTGATCAGAGACAAATATCTCAACACCATTTTCTTTTTTAGCAAGTTCAATCCTGACAGGACTATTTTCACCGCTGGCTGCCAGGGCATTATCTACAAGATTTATTAGTACCCTCTTTAAATGATCATAATCAAAACTTAACTCAACCGGACCATCAGGTAAAACAGTTTCAATATTTGCCTGAAGATATAATTTTTTTATTGTGCTAATCAAAGCTGCAATATTTTGTTTTTCAGGGTTAAACTCAGGCAACCTTGCAAAATCTGAAAACTCTTTAACCAGGTTTTTTAAACTACCCACTTCATCTTCAATTATCTCACTGCATTCATCCAGCATCTTTTTATAAGCCTGGTCATCACCTTTGTATGTGTCACGCATCTGCTGCGCCATAAGTTGAATCGGTGTAAGAGGATTTTTTATTTCATGCGCCAGCCGACGGGCCAGTTGTTGCCAGGTTGCCATTTTCTCCAATTGAAGAATTTGTTGTTGGTTGGTTTGTAATTCCCCGGTCATATTATTAAAAGCATTTGCCAATCCTGAAAATTCATCTTTTCCACCGACATCAATTTTATAGTCCAGGTCACCTTGCCCAATTTTAGTCGTAGCCTCTTTTAATTCTTCAATTGGTCGTGTAATTTTTTTTGATATAAAATAAGAAATTGATAAAGCCAGTATTAACCCAATCCCATAAATCAGTAAAAACGTATATAAAAAACTGTTGCGAATATTGCCGCGTACAAGCCCAAGTGTTTTATAAATTTGATTGATTTCCTGAATTTGTGGCGCGCCTTCTTTAAAGACCATTGGTAGATTGTAACGTACCTGTAAAATTGAATTCTTTTTTATTTGAGACAAAGCGAATAAAACAGTTCTGTCTGCCGAGGGCCAGATAATATTTTGTTTATTCTCTTTTAAAAATTTTGAAATTAGACCGGGATTAACAAGTTGATTGTCTTTTTGAATGTGCTCTTTGAGGGATATTAACACGTCGATGTTTTTAAATTCACTTTTTAACTCTTTAATAATTTCATCGTGCGAAAATTCATTTTTTTGGGTTTGCTCTTCAATCTCAGAATTTAGCCTTTCTTTTTGTAAACGGTAATACTCCGCAGATAAATTTAAAGCGCCGTCCAAAGCAGACTCAACCCGATCGTTTACACCAATGCTATAACTTTTATCCAGCAATTGCATCGTAAAATAAGACAAAGGTATTGCCGGGAGAATAAGTAAAAGTGATATGAAAATAAATATTTTGCTTCTAAGGGTTTTCATTTTCTTTCAGCGATTTTATGGTGAAATGGCCGGACTTTCCTGTTGCTGTATTTTTAGGATTTTCTTTGCTGGTAAAAAGGGAAATTAGACCAGACAAATTAATTGAAAATCCGGATTCATTGTCTCCGGGAGTTGATGTTTGATTTTCATTTTCTTCATCCATCCAAAACTCCAGTTTTCTTTTTTGTGTCTCAGAAATATTCTCAGGTGAAAAATAAAGAATAATTTGAATGGAATTTTCTACCGGTAATTTTTTAAACGGGAGAAGATCAAAATTTAGAGAGTCATTTAAAAAATGATTTAATTCTTCAAATTGATCAAACTGTTTCTTTTGTTTTCTGTTTGATAAAAAGTAAATCCCTTCCCAAACATCATAACGTAATTTTACTGTTCGGTAAAATTCATATACTTTCTGGCTATTTTTTTGAACAAGATCAAACCTGAAATTAAGAGTTCGCGCCATACCGCTTGCAAGGCCATCAGTTAAATCTTTGCTCAGCAGATTTTCAAAAACGGATGCAACCATAAATCTGTTATTCTGCAGAAGTGGTTTTACAGATTTTATTTTTACTTCTTGCGCAAAACAGAATGCAGAAACAAATAGTAACGCCATTATTTTTAATAGTAATTTACGCCCGCTCAGGCTCATAATTTTCCTTCTAACTAAAATGTATGTCCGAGTGAGATTTGTAATTTACTGTCATCAAATTCCAACGGGTAAGCCATATCGAGACGAATAATTCCAATGAATGGAATACGGAATCTGAGTCCAAAGCCAGCACTGTTATTAAACGATTTTAGATCTATTTTCTGAGAAGTAAGCAGGTTGGCCCCGCTATCCACAAATATTACTCCACTTAAAAAATGTTGCGGATAATGCTTTTCTGTAATTGGGAATCGAAACTCAAGACCAGCCTGGTACAACTTCTCACCACCACCGCTTGGGCTCAAACTACGATCAGAAAAACCGCGCAAACTGTTTGGCCCTCCCAAATAAAACTTTTCCCAAAAAGGTGCTGCTTCTGAAATAGAGCCAAATTTTACCCTGCCTGCTAAAACGACATGTGCAAACAAATTATGATAAGCCCTGGCGTCTAAAATAAATCTGGAGAATTCTACTTTATTTCCGGCCGGTTTTGTTGTTTGATCAAAATTTGCTCCTAACCACCACCCATTGGATGGAAAGGAGGATTGATCTCTTTTATCGAGATTAAAAGAAATATTGAAAACTGACGCTTGCCATTTTTCACCAACGTGTTTGGCTACTTCATCCGGGAAGGCAGAAAAGTCATCATTACCTACCTTGGCAATTGAATCGGGATTAATTGTATATGAAGATATTCCAAATTTAAAATGCTTAAAAAATCCCCGACGTGGTTTGAATCCGAGATAAATACCACCTTGTGGGACCGTATGAACAACTTTTTCATTTTCTATATAATGCAAAATTTCCTGGCTATGAACGTACAGCTTAGAATGAAAATCGAGATCACTATCAAAAATATTTGGGTTGATATAATTAATATCTACGCGTGTTACGCGGTCGCCAAAGGTCAATCCCAAATCAATAAAATTTCCCATCCCAAAAATGTTATCCAGATTGAGGCTGACCGGAGTTAGAAACCAACCGTCAAGTTCGCTAAAGCCGCCCTTAAAACGAAAGTGTGGCCAATACCTTTCTTCAACTGTTATGGTCAAATTCAATAATCCTGGCGCTGAACCGGCTCGTGGTTGTAAAACAACATCACTAAAAATCTCAAGTGATTTTAATTTTTCAATACCCTCATTTATTTTTTCATCTGCTAGAGTGTCGCCAATTGCAAACGGCAGGTTTTCAAATACAACATAGTCAGAACTTTTGCTGTTGCCTTCAATTGATATATTTTCAATTATAAACTTTTTCGATGGCCGGGTGTTTTGTGTGAAAGCTGTCTGAAATAAACAGACAAATAAAAGAAGAGGGATCAATGTAGTTTTCATGGTTTAATCTAATTTATAAAATTAAGTTTTTCAAAGTGCGCTTCTGATAAAAACCTCCCAGGCTTAATACCCGGAAGGTTATATAATCGAGTTAAAGTTTTATTTAAATAGATTTATGCCTGATTTTTTCCCGCCTTGCGAAAGTTCACCTTCACCAGAATCATTAAAGTTTACATCGTATGTTTCACCCTCATAACTCAAAGTTCCCGTGCATGTCTGATCCGGTGAGAAGTAATAATCGGCTACAATTAAAGGATCATCGCCATTGTCATAAGCTGTTTCCGACTCGAACACTTCATAATGAAGATGCGAGCTGCCATCAAAATAATACTCTGCACTCAGCACAATGTAAGATCCATCAAAAGATATCCAGTTTCCATCAAGATTGGATTCATTCTCCGTTTCATTAATTGTGAGTGTACCATGCGCGCCATTGGATTTAGTAATTTCAAAAACCGATGTTGTAACTCCGGCTTCTTCAGAAACCTGCAAAGCAACTCTTTCTGAATCAACTCTGCCGGACTCAAAATAAACAGCTTCTGAAAAGTCAGCATTAAAAATTGAATCGGGTAAGGTGACCGAAACCTGGGCATTCTTGACAATTTTATCAATATAACGGCCTTCAGGAAAATCTATAGTCTCTGAATAAGAACCTTGCAAATCATCTTCAACACTATCAAATGTACCGGAAACCAATATGCCTTCACGTGTTTTTTTCTCAAAAGTACCTGTTCCATCGTTCTTAAATGTTACCTGGCGATAAGCTGTTTTACCATCACGAAAATCAAAATCTTCCCGCAATGTGCCAGACTCATCAGGCTTAATTTCAACCATTTGTTTAAGATGGCTTAGCTGCCGTCCACTTTCGTACCAGGCATCCGTTGTGGCGATAATCCCGGTAACATCGCTTTCATCCCAATCTGTTACTTCAGCATTGGTTTGAATTTTTTGGACAAAGAAACCTTCCTCAAAAGTTTGTAATTGATGCAAAGTCTTAAGTTGATCATCACCATCATAATCAAGTGTAAAATTTAGAAAAGCCGTTACATGGGAAGAATCATATTCAATATTACGCCAGGCGGCAAACTTATATTTTACCTCATAATAACGGGCGATGCTGGTTTCAGAATTGTAATACAAACCCTTGCGAACGCCAATCACCGTATTGTCTTCAAAAAATAATAGGGAATCACCATTTGTTTTTCCAAGAATTTGCATTTTCGAAACATACTGCTTCATCTCTTTATTTAAGAGGAGGGCATTTGATTTTAAGGCAGACATTTTTGAGAGTCCCTCAACACCTTCATCTTCAAGGTAGTCAGAGTTTTGAGTTAATGACTTCATTTCCGAACCTGAGACAACCGTTTTGTTTAATTGCCAGCCAACCGGAGCCTGGTCTTTTACAAACTGGGATACTTCCAGTGAATCGTCATTTGAAGTTGGGTCAACTTCGCAACCGTAGAAAATAAAACTAAAAAAGCTTGCTGCTAAAAGTAATTTAAATGTGCGCATGGGGCACCTCCTGAAATAAGTTGAACATTTGTTAATTCTGTCTGCTTTATTACAAGGGTAGTGCCAAAGATTTCAAAAACGATCCAATCGTTTGATTTTATAGGACTTAGCGCAGAAAGCGGTATTAGAAAAAAGAAGAGGGTTTGTGGTTTTTAGTCCACATTGTGGTTTTTAAGACAATAGTTTTCCGGGAAGAAAATGCGTGCTTTAATTCTGATTTAATGCCTTTGTTATAGCAGCTTCAGCCAATGGAGCCATTACTTTATATCCTGCTTTGTTTGGGTGAACGCCATCGTAAGTTAGCTCATCCTTCAAGCCATTTTGATCATTGACCATGGATTGAAAATAATCCAGATAAACGAGTCCATTTTCATATGAATAGTCTTTTATCATTTTATTTAGCTTAATTATCTTTTCAGAAGGGTTTAAACCGGGTTTCCAGGGATAATCCAATACAGGCAAAACTGAACAAAGCACAACTTTTATTTTATTTGCTGTCGCCACTTCGGCCATGGATTTAATATTATCGAAAATCATTTTATTTGTCGATGGCCCGGTATTTCCGGCAATGTCATTTGTACCGGCCAGAATAACAACTACAGCAGACTTTAGATCGACCACATCCGCTCTGAAACGAATTAACATTTGCGGCGTGGTTTGCCCGCTTATGCCACGGTTGATATATGGTTTTCCAGAAAAAAAGCTTGAGTCAAATCTTGCCCAGCTATCTGTGATTGAATTGCCCATAAAAACAACTCTGTTCTCACCATCTGTGGGATCAGCAAGTTTTTGATTTTCATTTTTAAAACGGTTTAAGTTGGCCCAATCCTGCACTTGGGAAAAGCTAGTTAAAAACCATCCTATAAAGATTAACAATATCAGCTTCATCTATAATGCCCTAATTAGAAATATTTTCAAGGTAGTTTTTTAAACGGTTTTGAATAAAATAAGTCCACCCTCCAAGACAACTATCTCCCGTGAATTCCGGGATATCTTGCGGGAAACTTTCTGTTACCGTGTGGATCAATCTTAACATCGTTCCATTTTCCTGTTCAAATAATTCAAATATTACAAATGAATCGCCTGGATACTCTTTGTATTTCCAGTTATAAACAATTTTCTTCTGTGGATCTACTTCTGTTATTTCCCATAAATGCAGAAAATCCCTCTCTCCGGTATTAACATTAAATTGCGTTTTAAAACCAACCTCGGGTTTAAAGGATTCGATATCTTCAAAAAACCATCCAATCATCTGTTCTAATTTTGTAATTGCATCCCAAACAGTTTTTAAAGAATTGTTGAAAACTTGTTCAACAATAATTGGATCGTTTAAAGTATTCATGGTTATCTCACTATTCACCAATTTCTTTTAAATGTTCAAAGGTGTAAATCCCGGCATTGTGGCCATCACTAAAAGAAAAACGAATGGCATATCGTCCGATCATTTCCCAGTTTCTAAAAAAGACATTATTTGGATTGGCTTTCAATATCTTAAATGGATTTTCCTTTGGCTTTTCTTCATCCTTGCAAGTAGCACACGGACATTGGCCACGAACCTTTTCTGCAAAAAATACGCTTTCTGATTCATCATCCCATTTAATGGCAATGGCCTGGTCACTAATTTGCTCTACTGATTTTGGTATCATTTTTTTACCACCATTTTATATTTAGTATTCAAATTTCAGATACCGTCCACTATCTCTATAATATTCGGTAAACTTGATTCGTTGCATTTTGGCTTGACAAATTTCCTGGTATCTAATCTTTGTCTATTGCATAAGGGATTCTTCTCTCCACTTCGTTCCACTCAGAATGACAGCTATGGGAGCAATTTTCATCACAAACAGGCAATCAACAATCCTTCAATCTTACAATAATCAATGAGCTCGTTCTGCCCAAACCTGGACAAGATTAACAATTGTTTCAACCGCCTTTTGCATATCCTGAATTGCAATCCATTCTTTTTTGCTGTGAAAATTATGGCCGCCCGTAAAAACATTTGGTGTTGGAAGCCCCATATAAGACAGCCGTGCTCCATCAGTACCACCACGGATAAGTCCATGTTTTGCTTCCAGCCCGCTGCGTTTAACAGCCTCCATTGCATTGTCCATTACCTCAGGATATTCATTAACTTTGTATTTCATATTTCTGTATTGCTCTTTAAACAGAATTTCAACCTTTGCAGGAGCATACTTAACATTCAATTTTTCTACAAGGGATTGTAAGTATTTTTCTTTTTCTTTAATACCATCATCTGTAAAGTCCCGAACGATAAAATCTATAGATAAATTTTCCACATTGCCGCGAATTGAATTTGGGTGAACATATCCTTCACGGCCAGCTGTAGTTTCCGGTGATAAACTGTCTTTTGGAAGCTGTTCAATCAGATCAGCAGCGATTTTTAAACCATTAATCATTTTATTTTTTGCATATCCAGGGTGAACATTGACCCCAAAAATATTTACAGTAGCTGCATCTGCACAAAAGGTTTCATCTTCAACTTCCCCGGCCGGGCCGCCATCAATTGTGTATGCAAAATCAGCTCCAAAATGCTCAACGTCAAAATGATCAACACCAGCACCAATTTCTTCATCTACAGTAAAACCAATCCGAAGCTTACCATGTTTTATTTCCGGATTTTCCTTTAAATATTGTAAAGCACCCATTATTTCTGCAACACCCGCTTTATTATCTGCCCCAAGCAGTGTCGTACCATCTGTGGTAATTATATCAAAACCAACCATGTTTTTTAAATCAGGATTATCTTTCGGGGAAATAACAACAGATGTATCCTTTGGTAATACAATATCTTTTCCATTATAGTTTTTATGAATAACGGGGTTTACATTTTCTCCTGTTACATCGGGGGCAGTATCTACATGGGCAATTAAACCAACAACCGGTACATTGTGCGCTACATTAGATGGCAATGTAGCCATGACATACCCGTCTTTTGTCAGTTCAACTTCTTCAAGATTTAAGTCTTTAAGTTCGCCAACCAGTTTTCTTGAGAGATTTAATTGTTTTTCTGTGCTGGGGTATGATGTGGATTTTGGATCCGACTGGGTATCAATTTTTACATAACTTAAAAAGCGATCTAAAAACAAGCCTGTTTCAATTTTCATATTTTCTCCGATTAAATCTAATATTAATTTTAGCCACAAATATTACTATATATTTTGAATTGAAAATACACAATTAATTCTATTAAAAAAACCCTTGATAGCTGAGGAATTCAGTTATTTTAGATCATAAACTATTGATATTAAAGATATAAGGGTGTGCTAACATAATACTTTATTGACCAGCATTTAAAATATTGTTAAAGATATTTTATTGAGGGGACGATTTAGAAGACCAGCGTTTTGACAAGGCGCAAACTTCACAGTGTTTTATTTAATTTAACATTTCTTTCTTTTCTTTCGGGATTTATTAAATCCCATATCATATCAAAATATTAACTTAAGGATAAGTATGCCTACGTCCCAAAGGGCAAAATCATTTGCGCAATTTGTAAGTGTGTTTATTATTTTTCAGTTTTTATCAGCCGCTCTTTTTGCAAATAATAAATCACTAATATTTGAAAAGCTTTCCATTGAACAGGGCCTTTCTCAAACTACGATTAATTCAATTCTGCAGGATAGCAGAGGATTTATCTGGTTTGCTACACAAGATGGGCTCAACCGTTATGATGGATATTCATTTACTATTTATAAGAAAAAATTTAATGATTCCAATTCGCTTAGTGAAAATTGGCTTACCGTTTTAAAAGAAGATAATAAAGGAAATATTTGGATTGGAACTGCTGGTGGTGGATTAAACAAGTTTGATCTTAAAACCAAGGAATTTTCAGTATTTCGTTCCAACGAAGACAGAAATAGTTTGAACAATGATCACATTAAATCCATATTTATAGATAAAAAAAATGTTTTATGGATTGGAACTGCCGGAAACGGGTTAATCCGCTTTGACCCTGAGAAAAATAATTTTTTTCAAATCCACTACAAATCAACCACTGATGAAAACATCAACATTAATGATGTAATTGATATCGCTCAGGATCAAAATGAGTTGCTTTGGTTCATGAGTTCTGATAATAATTTATTTACATACAACCAAACCAATAAAAAAACTTCATTTATAAAGTCTTTTAAACTAGATGATGATTCCAACACAAAAGCAAGCAAAATGATTGTTGATGTTTTTGGTGAAGTATGGGTCGGCACCGCCGGCAAGGGAATCGCCATTTTCAATTCTGAATCAAAAGCCACAAGGCATTTTACAACAGCAAATTCTAAACTTGTAAACAATCATATCAATTCCATAACTGAAGATTCTGAAAAAAATATATGGATTGGAACTGGTAGTGGTTTGAGTATTTACAATCAAAAAGAAAAAAGTTTTAGTAATATTGTGCACGATCCTTTGAGGACTACAAGCCTGTCAGAAAATCTTATCTTTTCAATTTATGAAGATAATGCAGGTATTATGTGGATTGGAACAAAGGGAAACGGAATAAACAAACTAAATAAGCAGAAATCTGTTTTCCAAAATTATAAATCTTTGGTAAAATCGAAGAACAGCCTGCTGGATAACTCAATCTGGAGTTTTGAGGAGGATCATAAAAGAACTATTTGGATTGGAACAAACAAAGGTTTAAATGCCTTTGATCCTTCTTCCGAAAAGTTTACTCGTTTCAGTTTTAAAAGTGAAGTACGCGCGCTTAAAGAAGATAGAAACGGGAATTTATGGATTGGTACGAATGGCAGTGGTTTAAAAAAGTTCAATTCAAACCGTACATCAATCCAACATTTCAACCATAACAGTGACTCAAACAGTCTTAGTAATAACCAAATACGGGTAATATTTGAGGATAAAGAATCGCGGTTATGGATTGGTACCTGGGATGGTTTAAATCTTTATGATAAAAACAAAAATAGGTTTATCTCATACAAACATATCGATGGAGATGGACAAAGCCTACCGGATAATCGCATCCGTTCTTTATATGAAGACACCAAGGGAAATTTTTGGGTTGGAACATACAACGGTCTTGCTTTATTAGATAGAAATACAGGAAAAAGTATAACATTTAAACCCGATGAACAAAATCCAAACAGTATTAGCCACAACCGCATTTTAAGTATTTTTGAATCTGAAAGCGATAGTACTTTGTGGATTGGTACTTTCTCCGGTCTCAATAAATACAATCCAGAGAATTCCACTTTTTCACATTATACAATAGAAAATGGCTTGCCCAACGATGTTATTTATGGAATTATTGAGGACAACTCCGGATACTTATGGCTAAGCACAAACCTTGGTCTGGCAAAATTTGACCCAATAAAAGAAGAGTTTAAAAACTTTAATATTCAAGATGGATTGCAAAGTAATGAGTTTAACGGTGGCGCCTATTTGAAAACCCTTTCCGGTGAATTGTATTTTGGCGGTATAAATGGATTTAACCGTTTCTCACCTTCGCGAATTAGAGTAAATAAGAATATCCCCAAAATACAGCTGACATCTTTTACAAAGTTTGGCAAAGCGGTAAATCTTGAAAATGCAATAGAAGAATCCAAGGAAATTCAACTCTCTTACAAAGATAATTATTTCTCTTTCGAATTTGCAGCCTTGGATTATAGCAATCCCGGTAAAAACCAATACGCCTATAAACTTGAAGGGTTTGATGAAGAGTGGATTGAGAGTGACACACGCAGATATGCAAGTTATACAAATCTTGAAGCAGGTGAATACACATTTCTTGTTAAAGGTTCTAACAATGATGGTATTTGGAATAATGAAGGTGTAGCACTTGATATTATAATTACTCCACCATATTGGTCAACCTGGTGGTTCCGCCTTACAGTTTCAGTACTACTGGCAATTTCGGTTTATACAATTTATAAGCGCAGGTCAAACAGGTTTAAGCGGCAAAAAGCAGAGTTAAAGAAAAAGGTTCGGGAAAAAACAACTGAGTTGATTTCACAAAACCTAAAACTGCAGAACGCACAAAATGAAACAAACAAAATTACAACCCAAATTTCACTTCTTTATAAAGTAAGCCAAAAAATAAGCAGTGAACTTGATTTAGATAAGCTTTTAAATGATATCGTACACAGTGCACAAAGCGAATTTAATTACTACGGTGTTATGTTGCTTATCACCAATAAAACCGGAAATCAATTAAACTTAAAATCAATTGCCGGAGGATATGAAAATGAATATCCATCGGATTTGATGGTTGAGTTTGGAAAAGGTATGATTGGCAAAGCCGCAACTACAAAAAAAATTCAACTTAGTAACAATGTAGAAGATTGTTCAGATTATATCCGCAATGAAAATGATCTAACCAAGGCCGAATTAGCAGTGCCTTTAATAAGCGGAAATAAGGTTATTGGAGTCTTGGATATTCAAAGCGGGGAATCAGAGACATTTGAAAATTCAGATATTTCTGCAATGGAAACTTTTGCTACACAAATTACAGCTGCAATTGAAAATGCACGTTTATACAGGCAGACACAGATCTCACATGATGAACTTTCCGAAGCAAAAAAAGAAACCGATAATATTCTTAATAATGTTGATCAGGGATTTTTCCTTGTAAACAAAGAATGCGAAATAGGTTCTCAGTACTCAAAATCTTTGGAAACTATCTTTAGTAAAACCCAGCTTGCGCATAATTCATTTCTGGATATTCTGGCCGGCAAAATCCCCCAGCATCTGTTTACAAATATACAGGAATACCTGGAGCTAATGTTCCGCGACGACATTGAAGAAGAAACAATCAATAACTTAAACCCACTATCTGATATCCAACTAAACTTTAGTAAAACGGATACTGTTTTAACACAATCGAAACATCTTTCATTTAAGTTCAAGCGTATCGCTGATCAATCAGACGAAACAAAGCAATTAATAGTAACTGTCCGTGATATAACCGATAGGATTGAGCTTTCTAAAAAACTGGAAAAACAAGAAGATCAAACAAAAAAGCAAATGGAATGGCTTATCAATATCCTGCATATTGCTCCGGAATTATTGCGGGAATTTATAGATGAAGCCAACACTGTTATCGATGTTGTGGAAAACCAAATCCGCCAGATCAATCCCAACGGGGATTTTAAGAAGGATCTACAAAAAATTTATAAAAACATACATTTTATTTCTGATAAATCTGAACAAATTGAGCTTCGCTATATTGCTCATCATATAACAGAATTTGAAGAAAAAATAGATGCATTCAAACAAAAAGAACAAATTAGCGGGATGGATTTTGTACCGTTGATAATAGATCTTGGAAAAATAAAAACAACTATTAAAGAGCTGGACAAGTTAATTAATAAAATTGGAAAATTTCATTCCGGCTTTTCAAAAAGTGAAAAAGAACAACCTGCGTTAGAAGTAAACTAAATAAAAAGATTAAAGAACCCAATCATAGTTCAATCAAAAGGAGAAATTCATGGAAGAACAAACAAAGAAAGTCATGGTCGTGGATGATTCATTGATTATTCAAAAAGTTATCCAGAAATATCTTGAGAGTTTGAATATAGAAATTGTAGGTACAGCCTCCGATGGAAAAGCCGCTGTTAGCCTGTTTAAAGAGAAGCAACCGGATATTGTTACATTAGATATTACTATGCCTGAAATGGATGGATTAGCTGTTTTAGAAGAATTGCTTAAAATTAACGACAAAACCAAAGTTATGGTTGTAACGGCCTTGTCTGATAAAGCAACCGGTTTAAAAGCAATTAAAACAGGTGCAAAAAGCTTTTTGGCAAAACCCTTTACGCCAGAAGGTTTGCGCGCATCCATGAAAAGATTAATCAGCGAAAATTAACAGGAGGTGTTATGAAAGAGACTGATTTGCATTTTTTCATCGACTGTACAAATAATTATTTCGATGAAATGACCAAAGAAAAAGCAGTAATCGGAATCCCTTATTTAAAAGATGAAAAACCGCTGGTATTAGAATTTACCGGGATTATCGGGATTTCCGGCAAACGAAAAGGCAGCATTTATATTACATCTTCCCGCGAGATGCTTGTTGTGCTAACAAAGGAAATTCTTAGTGTTGAAGATGTTACAACCGATGATATAAAAGATTTAATCGGTGAAATTGCAAATACTATTTCCGGGAATGTCAGGCAAGCTTATGGTAGTGATTTTATGATTTCTGTACCGGTTGTTGTTGAAGGCCAGGCCAGGGATATTAAAATGCCGGATGATATCCAATCTTTTGTTATTCCGTTAACCTGGAAAAACTATAACTCATATCTGGTTGTATGCCTTAGTTAATAATAAACAATCTCTCTTTATCTGAATATTAAACAAGATCGTATTTAACAAAGTATAAGAGTAGTTTGTTTAAAACCTTTGTCCTAAATGAGTTTAAATTGGGTGTAACTCTAAGAGAAAAATGAACCTAACTGATAAATCTTTACGCTTTAAAAAACAACCGGCTGTGATTAAAGACTTTGAAGAAATTTATGGTCAGGTAATCGAAGAACGAAAATTTACAAAAAATATCCTCTCAACAATTGACGAAGGCTTTTTTGTGCTGGATTCAAATTTTGTAATCCAAAAACGCTTATCCGATTGTCTTGACGTAATCTTTAAAGAACCTAATCTGGTAAACAGAAACTTTGTTGAATTGCTCGATGGCAAAGTTCATGACGAGGCAAAAAGAGAAACAAAAGAATTTTTAGCCTATATGTTTCAACCAGATCTAGATGAGCAAACAATCAGTGAAATGAATCCGCTGCAATCCATTGAATTTCATTATGAAGATAAAACAGGACTTTGGAGTACATCCAGCCATTTAGCATTTAAATTTAAACGGCGCTATAAAAGAAATAAAATTCATAGCCTGCTTTGTACCGTAAAAGACATCTCAGAAAATACGCATTTAAAAGAGCAGATAAAATCCGTAAAAAAAACAACAAAGACTCAGCTGGAATGGCTTGTAAATATTTTACATGTGGAACCGCCGCTGATGAAAGAATTTATGTATATCGTGGAGAGCGAGCTGAACGTTTTGGATGATATATTTAAAACCCAGCAAGGCCAGGGAAATTATAAACCCGTCATTGGGAAATTATACCGATCCACACTGCACATAAAAAGTAGCGCTTCTTTATTAAACCTTAGTTTTTTTAAGGAGAATATTTTTGAGCTGGACACAGTTATCAACCGGTTGAGAAAACAAGATGAAATTTCCGGGGGTGATTTTGTTCCGGTAATAATCCAAATAGGTGAAATAAAAGCTACCTTTAAAGAGATTAAACAACTGCTTAATCAACTGAAACACTTCAAAATTTATCTGCGTCCTAACCGAAGCTATGAAAGCGGTCTGTTGATAAAAGCAGCAAAAATGTCAATCCAAAACCTGAGTAAAGAATTCCATAAAAAAATCCAATTCGTTTATGATAAATTCGATCCAACCAATGTACCTTATCCTTTCCAACAGATAGTGCGTGAATATATTCTAACCCTAATCCGCTTTATAATTTTGCACAGTATTGAAACACCCAAAGAAAGAGTTGCTGCAAAAAAAGATCCGTTGGGAATCATCGAGATAGAGACATTCAAAAAATCACGACAATTTGGATTTAAAGTCCGCCACAACGGGAGCGAAGGCAGAATAGAAAAATTGATCCAGGATGCCAGCGATGATGAAAAACTAACTTCAAATCAAGAAATGAATTCACAATCTCCGGAACTGGGATCGGATTTAATTCGCTTTTTGTTTACGCCCGGAACGCATCCAAAAGATTTAAATGAAGCTCAGCATAGCAAGGAAATATTTAAGGACATGGAGCTGGTTAAGAAAAAACTAAAAATGCGGGGTGGTAAAATGAAAATCACTTTTACATCGGAAAAGTTCTGCGAGTATTCAATTACCCTTCCAGGAAAAAAATAGTTAGTTTAATAGAATATTCCCTTCGTCATGCCAAGCAACGGTCTGACAATCTCAGGAAAAATTGTGGTTTTAAGAATTAAAACGTCGGTTGCCAAGCTTGTCTAAGAATCGGTTACAGAGCTTGTCGAAATAACACCATCAACAATTTTCACTCTCCACATTACATGTCATATTTAATGCTGCACTATCTTCTTCAGCCATTTCATGCATTAAGTCCCGGATATGAGGATTTGCTTTTAACATTTCCAGCATTTCTATAACCTCTGATAGTTTATCAATCCGAACTATCTTTTGACGAAATTTAGAAATATGCGGTAAACCTTTTAAATACCCGCTTACATATTTTCGCATTTCCCTTACACCACGTTTTTCGCCCTTGTATTCCACGGTATGTTTATAATGTTCTTTCAGGATTTCCACACGTTCCTCAACCGAAGGCATTGGCGGGACAACTCCTGTTTTTCTATATGCTTTCGCGTCCCGAAAAATCCAGGGATTATGGATGGCTCCGCGTCCAATCATAACAGCATCCACGCCATATTTGTCCAGATAATCAATGGCCTGTTGGGGTTCAATAATATCGCCATTACCAATAATCGGCATATTTACAGCTTGTTTTGTTTTGGCAATCCAGTCCCAATCAGCTTCGCCTTTGTATTGCTGTGCGCGTGTCCTGCCATGAATGGCCAATGCTTCTATCCCAACACTTTCCATTTGCCTGGCTATATCCACAATGCTTATAGAATCCGCATCCCACCCAAGCCTGGTTTTAGCTGTAACCGGAAGTTCAACTGCACGGACAACGGCTTCACACATTTTTATCATTTTTGGAATATCCTGAAGTAATCCGGAGCCGGCACCTTTTAAAGCCACTTTTTTTACAGGGCAACCAAAATTTATATCAATAAAATCAGGGCCTTTCTCTTCGGCGATCTGTGCAGCCTCTACCATCGCTTCAATCCGGTTTCCATAAATCTGAATACCAATCGGATGTTCTTCCGGTTTAATAGTCATTTTTTTAAAAGCCTTTTCAGCATCACGGATCAATGCTTCAGAGCTTATGAACTCCGAATACATCACATCGGCACCCAGTTTTTTACAAATCATGCGAAAAGGAAAATCGCTGACATCCTCCATTGGCGCCAGGAACAGCCCTTTATCTATTTCATATTTTCCGTACTTAATTGTCATTATCTTATTTCTCTTAAAAATGCCTGAATATAAAAAAAAACTGTGTTTTATGGTAGAAGAATATAAAAAAACAAAAGTTGAAATCGCGAGTTATTTTCCTTACTTTTTGGTAAGAAATTATAAGGAAGAAAAAATGAACGCGACACTATCAAGCAAAGGGCAAATTACTATCCCAAAAAAAATCAGAAATTACCTTAAATTAAAAACAGGAGATTCCATCCAGTTTTTTATTAGTAAAAACGGTCATGTCGAACTATCAACAAAACGAATTTCCAGTAAAGCATTATATGGTTTTTTAAAATCACCATTAAAGGAACCTGTTTCCCTGGAAGAAATGGATGAGGCAATAAAAGGAGGTGCAAGTAATGGTTTACGGGATTGATACAAATATTCTGGTCCGATTCATTGTTGCCGATCACCCTCAACAATCTAAACAAGCCTATACTTTTATTACCAAAAACTGTACTAAAGAAAATCCTGGTTTTATCTCCCATATTGTACTGTGTGAATTAGTTTGGGTATTGCAAAGAAGCTACAATTTTCCAAAAAAATCAATTATAGAAACCCTAAAACTGATTTTGATTTCTGAAGAGTTTAATATTCAGTACTCACAAATAATATTTGAAGCTATTAGAGAATATGAAATCTATAGCGGAGATTTTGCAGATTACCTTATTGGCCAGATTGGAAAAATAAATAGTTCAGCAACAACAATCACTTTTGATAAAAAAGCATCACAAAGTAAGAACTTCCGATTATTGAGTTAAGTTTTAAAAATCATCTATGTGCCGGCGCCCTTTTATTCCATCCGGGATACGATGCCAGAACTCGATATCGTCTTCATCCATTTTCCAGCATAAATAAACTTCTTCACCATTTGCGCGGATAGCAGGAAAATCGACAAGGCCTTGTTCCACTCCTTTTACTTCTATTCCAAGATCATATATTTTTTTTATAAGTTGCTTTATTTTTTCAAAATCTGATGGAAATTCTCTCAATGTTCCGGGATGAAAACCCTGTTTATATTGTCCCTTATAAATATCAAAACCAATTGCTTTCAGTTTTAACGAAAGATTGCGAATGATAATTAATTTTTTGCGTAATTCCGGGATATGATGGCGGGCTTCTTCCAAAGTAAAATGTTTTTGATAATGCATGTTCTAAACAAAAATTAAATATTTGAAACGGGAATTCTTAACTTTGCCGGGATCATTTTGCCGCTCACCAAAACTTCAACAGTCAGGTCAAAATCAGCAACTGTTAAATTTTTTTTAATATATCCCAAACCGATACTACGTTTGTTTTCGGGATTATAAACATGGCTGGTCAGAACACCAATTTTGTTATTATCATAGAAAATATCAAAAGTAGGTTCGGCAAAAATCTGCTCCTGCAACTCAATAATCATCAGATATTTTTGTACTTTATCATAAGTATCAAGCCTGGCAATTACTTCCTGGCCGGTGTAACAACCTTTCGTAAAACTTACAGCTTCAATTAGCCTTGCTTCATGCGGATTATATTCTTCCGTCAGTTCAGATCCCCAATCCGGCATACCGCTTTCTACACGGATAATTTGAAAAGCATGGTCTCCAATAAGTGTTCCATTAAACTTTTCCAGTGAATCTGCTATCCATTTAAAAATACTTTCACCCGAGTTAATCGGCAGACAAAAATTATAAGCCGGAACCTTCAGATTTGTATTAATCAGGGCCGGAAATTTAATTCCATCGCGCTCCAGCCAAATTGTTTCCGGCTGATCTATAGTTTTAGTGCCGCTTAATTCGTGGATAAAAGCACCTGCTTCCGGGCCGAGCAATGTCAACCACAGAAATTTATCGCTGCAATCTTCCAGCTCTACATTTTCCAAAATAATAAAACGGTTTATCCACTCCATCAAGTGGTCATTATCAATGTAACTGGAAATTAGCAACAAGCTTTCATCATATTGTAAAACTTTGGCATAGTCAATTATACGGCCATTTGGAGAACAGAAAACCGTATCGCACATTGCGCCCATAATAAGCTGGTTCATATCATTTGTTGAAATGCGGTTTATCAAATCTGTTGCGTCTGTTCCTTTGGCAAATATTTTTCCAAGATAGCTTCTGTCAAGCAGACCGACATGGTTAATTATTGCATCCAGCTCTTTATCAACAGCAGAGTAGCTTGATGGAATAGTCCAGCCACGCACATCAACAAACTGCGCACCCAGTTTTTCATGGAATTTATGTAACGGTAGTTTTTTCATTTTTTATGCCTAAGTATAACATCTTTAAATTCCTACCAGTCAGTAGACTGATCCGCCTATCGGCGGCCTGAAAACATACAGGTTATAAATACCGACCAGTCGGTGATTGACACTTTTTATCTTCCTGATCTTGTAGAAGGATCAATTAACAGGCGCTCGATAACCTCATCTTTCAGGATTGTTTTCTCAATAATTTCATCAATATCAGATTCCTGAACATGGCCGTACCAAATAGCCTGCGGGTAAATTACCATCGCAATGCCATGTTCGCAAGCATCAAGACAACCGGCGGAATTTGCACGGTAAGTTTTATGGATTCCTTTTTCGGCCAGCTTCTGTTTCATTACTTTTTTTAATTGCGCTCCGCCCTTCCTGGCACAACATCCTTTGGGCGAATCTTCAGGTCTTTCATTTTCACAAATAAAAATATGTTTTTTCAAATTCGGCATTTTCAGAGGGCTCCAATAACAGAACTATAATTTTGATAATTAAAAAATTGCATAAATTATTCCTGTTTTATAAAACCCTAAAAATTAAGATGTCTTCGGCATCAAAATATCAAGCCACAAATGACTTTAAAAAGATGAATTAAGTATTTCTTTTGTAGAGGTAACTTAGTAACTTATGTATGTTTTTTTACTAAATTGAAATCAATAACTGAATCGGATGAGAGGGTTTAATGGCAACTCGAAAAATTTATTGGTTAATTATAGTTTTCATTTTTTTCGCGATTTCTTTTTCTTTTGGCCAAAATAATAAAAGCGAACCCAATAACAGAATCTTTTGGAATCTCATTTTTTAATAAACTTTAATTAAAGAGGATATAATGAAAATAATTTTCGGAATACTTTTAATTGCGAATATTATCTTTGCACAAGGAAATGCCTTTTTCGATTCCCTTCTTTTTGGGACAAAACCATATCAATTAACCGAAGCTGTAAAATCGGAATATATTAACCAAAGCTGGCAGCCTTATTCCCGTTATGTGTATTCATTTTATCCAGATGGTAACCTTGAAAGTGCCGTGGATTATTTCTATGAATCCTCTACTTGGGTTAAGAGTGATAAAGAAACCCGTTTTTACAATACAAACGGAAACCGCCATAAAACCCTTTATTATTTTGCAAACGGCGAAGAGTGGTTGGAATCCCGCAAAGACAGCATCATATTTAATGAGGAAAACAAGCCACTTTTAAACCTGCATTTTCAAAACAGTGAGGCAGGTTGGATTTTAGCCTATCGTGATACTTTTATATATGACCTTTCAAATAACCTTACAGAAGAAATTCTGCAATTCCCAATTGATACAACATGGTTTGACAATGTTATTACGCACCATTACTACGACAGTCTTGGTAATCCTTCGGAGAGGTTGACTGAACGTTGGGACGGAGAACAGTGGTCGAATTATTATAAAATGTCATTTCAGTTCAATGAAGGGAAATTAACAGATTATTATAGTTTTAGTTTTGATGGCCCTGAACCACAATGGCTGAATGAATATTGGAATACCCTTTTTTACGATGAAAACGGCAACCCCGATTATCTTGAATCAAAACGCTGGAATGAGACTTCCTGGGATATGGAGTCAAGAACGGCTTATAATTATGACCTGATCTCTACGATTGAAGAAAACAGTTTTTATCCTGAAACTCTCGCGCTTAAAGCATTTCCCAATCCATTTAATCCATCCTTTACTTTGCAGTTTACAAACTCAAATGTGGGATATTTTGATATTAACATTTTTAATACCAGCGGGCAGATAGTAAAAAATATTTATTCAGGTAATTTACCTTCTGGTGATCACTCTTTTAAACTGAATGGGCAAAACTGGTCTTCTGGGATTTATTTTATAAAAGTAAGGGGAGCCACAATAGACAAAACTTTGAAAGTTACATTGTTAAAATAAGGAAATATTTCCTAAACGTAAATAAGCACTATATTTTTTATTCAATATTAAAAGGGCATAGAATTTACCATGCCCTTTTTTTTCTTTACTTTCATGGGATTCTTCGTTCAAAAAACATTCACTCAGAATGACATCAGGCCTAAATCTGCATATCCGGATCATACTCTTCCAGCATTTGCTGTATTCTTTGCAAAAATTGAGCGCCCATCGCACCATCAATCAAACGATGGTCAATTGTCAGGGAGACATATAAAATTGGCCTAATAGCGATGGCATCGTTTATAACGACAGGTCTTTTCTTTATTGCGCCAACACCCAAAATGGCCACCTGCGGCTGATTGATAATCGGGAAGCCAATGGTTGTGCCATAAACCCCAAAGTTGGAAATAGAAAATGTTCCGCCGGAAAGTTCATCCGGTTTGAGTTTTTTGGTACGGGCACGCAAAGCCAAATCGTTAACTGCGCGCGCCAATCCGGTAATGTTGCGTTCATCGGCGCCAAAAATATTGGGCACCAGCAAACCATTTTCCACGGCCACAGCAACACCCAGATTTACAAAATGTTTTACCAGAATATTTTCACCATCAATGGAAGCATTCAGCATTGGAAATTCTTTCAGCGCTTTGATTGTTGCCTCTGCGATAAAAGGCATATAAGTCAGGCTAAATCCTTCTTTGGCTTTAAAAGCTTTTTTATGGCGATCGCGGATTTTGGAAATATTATTCATGTCCACTTCGGTATAAATGCTTACATGCGCAGAAGTTTGTTTGGACTCGACCATGTGTTTGGCGATTGATTTGCGCACATGATCCATCTTAATAATTTCAATTCCATCGCTTCCAATAAACTCAGTTGATTGCCCACTTTGAGATGCCGGACCAGATTCAATAAATTTTGTTATGTCTTTTTTTGTAACCCGCCCATTCAATCCTGTTCCGGGAATTGTTTCCAAATCAGCAAAAGAAATACCATTTTCATTGGCAATGTTCATAACCACCGGTGAATAAAATCGCATACCGCTTGGTTTAATGATTTTTGATGTAGCGACAGGTTCTACAGTTTTAGCTACAACAGGTTGCTCAATATCGGATGGGCTTTCTTGTTTTTCTTCTTTGATTGGCACCTCGGAGGCAACATCACTTTCGGTTTCGATTATTGCGATTGGCAGGCCAACATCAATCGTGTCACCTTCCTGGGCAATTAATTTGGTAATTTTCCCTGGAACCGGTGTAGGGATTTCTGAATCCACTTTATCAGTGCTTATCTCCAGGATAATTTCATCTTTATCAACTGTATCGCCAACACCTTTTATCCATTTAAGAATGGTGCCGTCCATTATCGATTCGCCCATTTTGGGCATTAACATTTCAAATTGCATTTTCTTCCTTTTAATAATTTAATCTTAAAGTGTCATGCTGAGGAACGAAGCATCCACTGCGGTTGTGAGACTCTTCGCTACACTCTGTTTCGCTCTGAGTGACAATAAAATATTAATACTTAATACTCTGCCAGTTCTTTCAATGCTTCTAAAATCCAGCTTGTTTGAGGCAAACAAATCTCCTCCATTTTTGCATTAAATGGAACCGGAGTATCTTCCCCTCCCAATCGTTTAACAGGTGCATCTAAATGTTCAAAAGCAAACTCGGCAATATGTGCCGCAACCTCACCACCAAATCCATGAAAACGGTTATCTTCGTGGGCAACTAAAACCTTGCTTGTTTTTTTAACAGAAGCTAAAATCGTTTCTGTGTCCAGTGGATTAATTGTACGAATATCGACTATCTCAATACTAATGCCCTGTTTTGCCATTTCCCGTGCTGCTTCAAGTGATTTCTGAACCAAGGCTCCCCAGGTAATTACAGTGATATCTTCGCCTTCCTGAACAACTCGTGCTTTGCCAAAAGGCAAAAGGTAATCTGCATCCGGTTCAGGGCTTGCTGCATAAGCCTGGCGGTACAATCCTTTATGCTCTAAAAATAAAACAGGATCATTTCCACGAATAGCCGTTTTTAGCAATCCTTTTGCATCCGCTGCATTTGATGGATAGGCAATTTTAATACCCGGAAGATGTGCAAAAAAGGCTTCAATATTTTGTGAATGACAAAGCGCCCCATGAATATATCCACCAACAGGAACACGAATAACCATCGGGGAACTCCAATTTCCATTGGAACGCCAGCGCATGGTTGCCAGCTCATTTCGAATCTGCATCATCGAAGTCCAGATATAATCACCAAACTGAATTTCCACAACCGGTTTTAAACCCCGGGTAGCAAGACCAATCCCAACACCAACAATGCTAGATTCGGCCAAAGGCGCATTAAAACAGCGTTCTGCACCAAATTGAGATGAAACACCCTGGGTTGCTGTAAAAACACCGCCCTTACCATCGGCTACATCCTGGCCAAATACATACATCTTTTCATTTAACGCCATCTCTTCTTTCAAAGCATGATTAACAGCATCTACCAAAACGACCCTGTCACCAGACGGTTCAGTTTTTTCATACTCAAGGTTGTCATCATTTTTTTCCGTAAGCAAATGGCTGTAAAGAGAATCGTCCTCAGGATGAGGCTGAGCATCTGCTTCTTCAGCCGCCTGGTCAACTTCTTGCTTATATTGTTTTTTAAGTTTTTCTAAATCTTCAAGAGATACGATTTTATTTTTTACCAGCTCAGCTTCAAACCCAATAATAGGATCTTTTTTCTTATCAGCTTCCAACTCTTCGGCTGTACGGTATTTTTTTTGGGAATCGGATGAGGAATGCGGCATAAGGCGGACAGTATCTGCCTCAATTAAAACAGGTCCTTTCCCGGAGCGGGTGTAAGCAACTGCCTTTTTCATTATTTCATAAGAAGCAAAAAAGTCTGTTCCATCAACCCTGTGAGTGTCTAACCCTGGGTAACCGGAACCGATTTGTGAAATTGATCCGCCCGTTGTTTGTTGGGAGACGTGGGTTGAAATAGCATATTTATTGTTTTGGATTACAAAAATTACCGGCAATTTATCGCGCGACGCCCAGTTAAGTGCTTCATGAAAATCCCCTTGACTTGTTGTTCCTTCACCGGATGAGACATAAACAATTTCGTCACTGCCCAATTTTTTTGAGGCCATAGCACAGCCTACTGCCTGCAAATATTGTGTCCCTGTAGAACTGGATTGAGAAACTATATTATGCCCTGCATGGCCATAATGGTTGGACATTTGCCTTCCGCCGGAACTGGGATCATCAGCACGGGCAAGGAAAAGAAGCATGTTTTCATAAGGGCTCATTCCAAATTGCAAAGTAAAAGTTAAATCACGATAATATGGATAAGAATAATCATAACCCGGTTTCATGGCAAAAGCTGCCGCAGTTTGTATTGCTTCGTGGCCAGACGCACCAATATGGAAAAAACTTTTACCCTGTTTTAGCATGATCATCATCTTATCATCCAGAAAGCGCGAGATAACCATATTTTTGTGAAGTTTTAATAATGTATCTTTATTTAATCCTGCAAGTTTTTTTTGTGCAGCCATACTTTACAGTTCTCCTTAAAGTGCTTTAAAAAATAACATCCATTGTTTTATTTTAATTCCGCATTATTGGCAGATTATAAAATACGAAATCATGTGACTCGTTTTCAACTAAATTATAAAAGTTAATATTTTGATTTAGTATTGCCAAAAAAGCTACATTTATGATTTAACAGGAGGAAAAAACTTGGCAATTCATAACTGGCTAAAAAACTTAAGAGCAATAATCCTGGATATGGACGGTGTATTGGTAGATACCGAGCCAATCCATATGCAGGCTTTTAAAATATTTCTTGAAAAATATAATATCGATTCAAATCAGGAATTCTTGATAAGTATGATTGGTCATTCTGTTGAAGAAAATTTCAAAATGCTTATAAAAAAATATCCGCAATTCAGGCCAACAGATTTTAAGAACCTGATTGATGAGCGAAATGCTATTTATATAAATTTAATTAACGAAACTTCTTTAAAACCTATTTCCGGCATTGCTGATTTGATTGATTACTGTTTAAATAATGATCTTAAAATTGGGCTTGCCTCTTCTTCCGATCAAAACCAGATAGAAGCTATTTTGCAAAGCCTTAAAAATAATAACGAAAATGATATTGATCTTTCGGCTGTATTTAACACAATTGTTTCCGGTGATTCAGTTGACCATAAAAAACCGGCACCGGACATATATAAAAAAGCTTTGAAAAACATAAAAATCAATGCATCATCTGCCATTGCAATAGAAGATTCACAATCCGGAATAAGCAGTGCCAAGTCTGCCGGGATTACCTGTCTGGCCTTAAAAAACCCCTATTTTAATATTGAAGATATTCATGGGCAGGATATGATTTTAGAAACAATTCATGATCTGGTTGAGCTACTTTACGAGCACTAGTTCATCTTTCCATTTTCTTTTGAATTAATTCATCCAGGTTATTTTCTTTAATAGGAAAATCAGGCGGGATATTACTTAAAGCCCCAGTTGCCAGTGAAATTAAATATGGATTGCTACATCGTTTTGAAGAAAAAACATAATGGTTTAGTTCCGGAAAAGTCGCTTTATCACCATGCAATGGATTGTCGCCTGCGATTGCATAAACCTCAACATATACAAAAGCGCTATTACCTAAAGGTTCATTTATTTCAATAAAATCTGCTTCACTAAAATATATTTGAGATTCTATTTGTTCAAGATCTTCCGTGAGCCAGCTAAAAATAATTAGGCTATAATCCTTGTTTCTCTGATCAGTCCAGTTAATTTTTAGGGGAAAAAGAGAACTGTCATTTATAGTAAGTGATTTCAAAGAAAAGGTTGTAACTAACTTAAGCTTGGTACTGTCAGATAGATTATTGATTCTGAGATCAATCGCCATTGAATCGTGTTTTACCTGAGTAGTAATTGTTGGTGGAAACGCTGCCTGGTAAAATCCTGCCCAGGGTGAATATCCAAATTCCAATGTATCGGCTTTGACCAAAATATTTGAAATGGCATTAAGTGGTTCAGCTAAAACAAGGCTATTTAATTTTAACGAATTAATGTCCTGTTGAACCCGTGTATACCCAAATAAATAATTAATCCCGGTATTATTTATCTTAATGTTTTCTGTACGGATCGATTCGATAACCTGGTCAATATGCTCCTGCTTTTCATCTTCGTCAAAAATATTCTTTGCCAATCCGTTACTGAGATTGTACAAAAATATCTGCTGAGAATAACTGAAAATATATCCATGAGCCCCTTCTATATTTCCCTTATCATTATTACCGGAGATTAGCCCTTTAAAACCTGCGATTGTAATTTTAATAAATTCATTTTCTGTTTGATTATTTAACAAACTATCCATCGGTAAATCATAAACCAGACCGCTTGTTTGAAATTCAAAGATTTTTGGATAAGCATTTATTCTAATGCTGTAAAAATCAGCATCGATATCTGCCCAGCATATTTGCAGTCTATTATTGGAAACAGTATCAATTGAAGATTGTATTTTTGGTAAAACCAAAGATTGCCCCGAAAAAGAGTTGGATCCGTTTTCAAGTATTAAACTATAGTTTTTGCCGGTATCAAATTGGTTATCCGTTTCATGGTTTCTGAAAACTATTTCTTCACTGTTAATGCTTTTATGCAGGATTATTGAATTGTTACTTCCTTCTACTTTGCCTTGAATATTTGTGTTATCCAGATGGCCAAAAAGACGAATATAAACCCATTTGTTGCTTGAGTCCGGCTTATTCAAGTTTTCTTCAGTTCCGATTAACCCATAAATAAAAATTTCGTCATTAAGATCCGGTGAAACCGTTTTATCCTGGCTACACGAAAGTATAATCAGCAAAATTAAGAATAGTATAAAATTTTTCATGATAAATCCTAAGACAATACATAAAATATAGTTTGACTCTCCAATGTTTGCAAGCACACAATAAGACGACTAGAGGTTTTCAGCAGATAAAATATTTTCTTAATTTAAACAAAGTATCAGAAAAAAAATGAATGGGCGTTTTCAATTTTCCAAATTCTCAATATGGGAAGGTTAAGAAGAGTTTAGTACACAAAAAAAAGCCCCGAAAACGGGGCTTTTAAAAATAAAAGTTTTTGTAAAGTATTACTTACTTAACCAATGTCATCCGCATAGAATGTGAAAAGTTTTCAGAAACAATCTGATAAACATAAATGCCAGAAGGAACCTGGTTACCTGAATCATTTAATCCATTCCATACAGTTTCATAAGTACCGGCATCCACTACACCTTCATAAAGAGTAGCAACCTTCTGACCTAATAAATTATAAACTGTAAGGCTAACATTTATAGCTCCTTCACGAAGTGCAGGAACGTCAAATTTAATAGTTGTAGAAGGATTAAACGGGTTTGGTTTGTTTTGGTACATGGCAAAGTCTGCCGGAACAAAACTATTAACTTCTTTAACTTCAGCGCTATGAGGAGTTGCGTATATTGGACCGTGTTCTGTGCGAACACCACTCATATCAATATCCACTAGTTTATACCAGTAGGTTTCTCCATTAAATACACTTTCATCAATATATGTGTAATCATTTTGGTTTGAAGACGTACCCGCTCCTTTTAACTCACTATTTCCAACATAAGAATCTATCTCATCAAATTCGCCATCTTTTGCCGCCGAGCGCATAATAGCAAATCCCTGGTTATCAATTTCAGAAGCAGTGCTCCAGTTAAGAATTACTTCATTGTCTCCACCAATTGCTACAAAAGAAGAAAGTTCGATTGGCAAAGCTTGATCAGAACCATTTGAACCTGGTGAACCTAAATCCGATCCGGCACCATAATTAGATTCTCTTGATGTAGCAGTTGTCCAATTTGCACCAACATTGTTATCTGTTACAGCGTCTCCAGTAAAAACCATTGAAGCACCAGTTGGATCAGGCCAACTAGTTCCACCATCCCATTCAACACGGTCAATTTCAACAGGGATTACGGAATCATCCTCAAGTACAAGTTCATCAGCGCCGTTGCCTAAGCTTGTACCAGAAAAAACATAATCAACAGGAAGGTTTCCGTTTGTCCCAGTGTCACCGTTCCTACCTAATACTAAAAAGCCACCTGCCGGGACGTTGAGTGCCCCACCATTAGTAATAACATGAGAATCACTTCCATTATCAAAAATTCTCCACCCATTAATATCAATTGGAGAGCCTGTAGGATTATACAGTTCAAACCATTCTCCGTTTGCATCAGTAACTTCATCAGGATTTTGCATTATTTCTGAAATAACAAGTTGGCTAAAACCAGTGGTACAAAAAAGTAGGAATAATAAAACAGTAGCAAGTTTAGTCATAAAACCTCCAAAAAGTATATATAAGTGTTTAGTTCTAAAAGCAAGAGATTGAAAGGATTACAAATATATATGAAACGTTTAAAAAAATCCAGCTTTTCAAAAAACTCTAACATTTCAAAACGAATTGTGTGATATATATCTCATCTAACTAACTTTCTCTATTGTTTTGTTAAATGTATAATAGATGTTCTCTTCCAAATTTGACATTTTTAATTAATTCTTTTTTGAAAAAATTAAATTTCTAAAAACCTACACAAAAATATCACGTTCAAACGTTTAAGGAAGAAACAAACATGTGTTTAACAGACTCCAAAATCCCTGGATTAAATTGAACAAAAACATAATTATAATCGGGAAAGCTTACGAGACAACTTGTTTGGATTCATTTATTCATTTCATAAATATTGGCCGATGACATCACATAATTTTTCATAATTTTTTCAAATCTTTCAGTATTAACAGCCGGCCTTTGAATCATACGTTTACAGATTTTCCGTTGCAAAAAAGTGCTATTGGTTTTGTTGTGCAGGTTTAAAGCAAACTTCGAAAAATCACGAATAATAAAATCAAATATCTGGTCAACAAGATCATGATCAACTTTGCAGAGATTCGTATTTTCTATAATAAGCTGCCCATAGACAACCAAAGTAAATAACTCACCCAGGTTAAGAAGGAAATCAAAATCCTTGATCTGTTCTTTGCCTGGACGTGCAACCGCCAATAATATTTTTAGCTGACGAATTTGGCGCTTAAAGATTTTAATATTTGGAAGATTTATACTGTTATAGGCAATTTTATAATCATGGAATTTTATTCTGCTTAGGCCTTTTGTTGCTCCCTGATTAAATAAAAAATCATCATTGGCTGGTTGATTTACCGATCCTATTTCCGGAAACTGTCCCGGTTTAAAAAAGTAATTTGCCATAAACTTGATAATCAGGGCCATATTTACATGCACCGTTCCTTCCAGCTTAGGCAAGGCACGGATATCACGTACCGCCATTTCAAAATACATATCTTTTTCAAAACCTTTGGCCGCAATAACATCCCACAGCAAATCCATAACTTCTTCGCCCTGGGTTGTTACTTTCATTTTTACCATAGGATTAAAAAGCAAATAGCGTCTATCTTTTTTAGAAGCAGATCGCATATAATCAATCGCCCGGGAAGCAAAAAGTTTCATGGCAATTAAGCGTACATAGGCATCTACAAATATAAGTTTTATATGATGAAAGTCTGTAACATAATGATTAAACAGGTTCCGTTTGGAAGCGTGGTTCAATGCTTCGTAATACGCATGTGTGCAAATACCAATCGATGCCCAACCCAAATTAAACTTGCCAACATTGACAGTATTTAAAGATGTATCCCAGGCATCACGGCCTTTAGAAAGTATATCCTCTTCTTTAACCGGATAGCTCTGAAGTTTGTATTCAGCTACATAGTTTTGAGAATTAACAATATTCTTAACCAGATCATACTTTTCATGTTGTGGATCAACAACAAAAAAAACATAATCGTCATCGCTTTTATCAAATTTACCAAAGGTAGAAACGAGAGCGGCTTTATTGGCATTTCCAATATAATATTTACTACCATCAGCGAGGTATTCGCCAGAGGTAGTTTCTGTCAATTTCATTTCACTGGAATAAAGATCGGCGCCATGCTCTTTTTCTGAGAGACCAAAAGCAAATATTGCACCTTGTTGTAATAATTCTGCAGTTTTGGTTTTAACTAAATCATTGCCACTCATCCAGATCGGGCCAAGGCCTAAAATAGTTACCTGCCAGGTATACCAGTAACTCAAGCCATAAAAACCGAGAATTTCATTTATTACACAATTGCGGGTTGTGTCCCAGCGGATAGATCCTGTTTCTCCTGGTTGATTGGTTAGAAAAGTGGCAAAAAGCTTTTCCTCTTTTACGAAATTTAAAAAATCCTCGTACCATATCCGCTCATGATCATCTTTTTTAAGACGCTCCTTACCCCGGTCTTCAAAAAATTGGATAGTTTTTTTGATTAGTTCCCGGCTGGTTTCATCAAGATGATCAAATGATTCTGTTTTGGGGTTAAGTAACATGGTGAATTCCAAAAGATTGTTTTATTTAAAGAACCGGTATCTGGAAATGAAATGTAGAGCCGCCTTCACGATTATTATAGACACCAATTTTTCCGCCGTGGGCCTCAACAAACAATCTTGATACATAGAGTCCCAGGCCAAAACCTTTGGAGGTTTTTAAACGGCGGATACGATAAAATTTGTCAAAAATCAGGGCCGCATCTTCTTCTTTAATCCCGGGCCCGCTGTCTGTTATTTTTACCTGGCACGATGTTTTACCATCTGTGGAATGAGAACAAAGGCAATCTATACGGACAGCACCATTTTTTGGTGAAAAGCGAATTGCATTTGAAAGAACGTTTGTAAAAACCCGGTTAAGGGCAAGCCGATCTGCAAAAATTACACGCTCTTCGTCGGAAATTGAGATACTAAATTTTATATTTTTTTTATCGGCCTGGATCCATAAAGCCTGGACAACTTCCTGCAATAATTCTTTTACTTTAAACTTGGATTTGAATAATTGAAAGGTTTTATTTTCAAAACGCATTACATCGCCAAGTTCATTCAGCATATCCAAAATCTGATCTTGCAGACGGAGACTGTTTTTTATCATCTGCTGCTGACCGTCATTTAGAACGCCAAATACTTCGCCCTGTAAAAGCTCCAGGTAACTTAGAATACTTTGCATTGGCGATCGCATATCATGAATAAGCATGCTGGATAATTCGGACTGGTTTTTTACTTTTTGGGTTATTTCAAAAATGCCTTCCAATACAGGATAAAGAGTTACTGAATCGATTATTTCTTCATCAGTGATATAAAAATCAAAATATACAGGTTTTGTTTTATGTTTTGGTCCAATGCCAAATATTAGGAGAGTTTCTTTCTCTTTATCAATACTTTTAAAAAAGGAGGCCAACTCTTTTGATTCTATGTCTTGTATAAAAAGAATCAGTGTCTCAAATTTCTCTTCATACATCACAGATCTTAAATCATCAAAGTTTTGTCGTTCCTTATATGGGATATCCAACTCAGATAAAACCGCGGTTAGGTGGTTTGCGGCAGTTTCATCCGATGTTTGAAGGATTAATGCCTTCTGTTTATCCAGTTGCATTATTTACCCTGAAACTTTGCTTTACGTTTTTCGAGAAATGCCGAAGTTCCTTCTTCCTTATCTTCCGTGCCAAAAGCCATTCCAAAATAATTAGCTTCCATTTCTAAGCCTGTTTCCAAAGAACTGTTTAATCCATGGTGTACAGCCTCGATACAATATTTAACAGCAATCGGGCCTTTGGAAATAATTTTGGAGAGTACTTTTAAGCCCTCATCAAGCAAATCTTTTTGCTCCACAACTTTATTAACCAAGCCAATCTCATACGCACGCTGAGCAGAAATCATATCACCAGATAATAACAATTCCAAAGCAATACCACGCCCAACAATTCGTGGTAACCGTTGTGTTCCCCCATAACCCGGCACCAAACCAAGATTAACTTCCGGTTGTCCGAAACGGGCTTCATTAGAGGCAATGCGAAAATGACAAGACATTGCCAGTTCACATCCGCCACCAAGAGCAAATCCATTTATAAGGCCAATAACAGGTTTGCTGCACATCTCAAATTGTGAAAACACCCGCTGCCCAAGTTTTGAAGCCTCTGTTGCCTCAATCATACCCAACTTGCTTAACTCACTGATATCAGCACCGGCAACAAATGCTTTTTCCCCAGCTCCGGTTAATATGGCTGCTTTTATTTCGGAATTATTTTCGACTTCATTTATTGCCAATCCAAGCTCTTTGATGGTAGCTTCGTTTAGAGCATTTAGTTTTTCAGGTCGGTTTACAGTTATTATGGCAATTGAGTTTTTTATTTCAAACAATATATTTTTTAAATCCATAGCTCCCCTTCTTTAGGATTTATTAATACACAGAATAAATAATAGTGTTGAATTTGTGAAGTGATTTTTGAGTAGTGTTAAGTAAGATAGGCAATTGAAATATCTAAATACAAATGATTTGTGGAATTTTTCCTGAACTGTGAGATTCGTCAAAAAAAAAATGGAGAGGCTGCAAATTTTAAGGAGGCCTGGTGAAAAATAAGCAACCCCTCCATATCACCCATATTTAATATTATATATAACACTTAAAAAAATAATTATGTTCCCATATAGATTATCTTTTCCAGATAGTCTCAAATTACAAAAATTAATCCGGCATATTTATAACTTTTTTGTATCTATTAAATCATGCAATTATCTAATTTTAAACTTATCTTTTCAGATTGATATCATATAATCTTGAAAAGCACTAATCTTGAACTTAAATTACCTGACTTCATGAGAATATAGCTCTCACAAATATCAGATATAATTAAATATAAAAATATTGGAGGAAGACCAGATGTCCAAAGAGATATTATTTGATGCCGAAGCGTTCGGCAAGTTAAAAAAAGGGATCGATGTACTGGCCCGTACTGTGAAAGTGACCCTTGGCCCAAAAGGCAAAAATGTGGTTATCGATAAAAAGTTTGGCGCACCAACCGTTACTAAAGACGGCGTGACAGTGGCCAAAGAAATCGAACTCGATGACTCATTTGAAAACATGGGCGCACAGATGGTGAAAGAAGTTGCCTCTAAAACAAGCGATGTGGCCGGTGACGGAACAACAACTGCAACCGTTTTGGCGCAGGCCATTTTTACACAAGGCCTCAAAAATGTTATCGCCGGGTCTAACCCAACCGAACTAAAACGCGGGATTGATAAAGCCGTTTTGGAAGTAGTAAAAAACCTTAAAGGCATGTCACGCGATGTGGCCGGTAAAGAAGAGATCGCCCAGGTAGGCTCTATCTCTGCCAACAACGATCCGACCATTGGCGATTTAATTGCCGATGCCATGGACAAAGTGGGCAAAGACGGCGTGATCACTGTTGAAGAGGCCAAGTCTATCGAGACCAGCCTGGATGTTGTGGAAGGTATGCAGTTCGACCGTGGATACATTTCCCCATATTTTGTAACCGATAGCGAAAGCATGGAAGCGGTTATGGAAACCCCGAATATTTTAATCTATGACAAAAAGATCAGCGCTATGAAAGACCTGCTGCCGATCCTTGAAAAAAGTGCCCAGACAGGCAAACCGCTGATGATCATCGCGGAAGATATTGATGGCGAAGCATTGGCTACGTTGGTTGTAAATAAGTTGCGCGGTACATTAAAAGTTGCTGCGGTTAAAGCGCCTGGTTTTGGTGATCGTCGCAAAGCCATGTTGGAAGACATCGCCATTTTGACCGGCGGCCGTGTGATTTCCGAAGAGACCGGTTTTAAACTGGAAAGTGCTTCTCTGGATGATTTGGGAACTGCCGCGACAGTGACCATCGATAAAGACAACACTACGATTGTTGAAGGTGCCGGTTCTGGTGATGACATCAAAGGCCGTGTCAGCATGATCCGTTCACAAATTGAAAATACATCTTCTGATTATGACCGTGAGAAGTTGCAGGAGCGTTTGGCAAAATTGGCCGGCGGTGTTGCGCTAATCAAAATTGGCGCTGCCACAGAAGTTGAGATGAAAGAAAAGAAAGCCCGCGTTGAAGATGCGCTTCATGCTACCCGTGCGGCTGTTGAAGAAGGAATTGTTCCCGGTGGCGGTGTTGCCCTGCTTCGCTCGATTGCAGCATTGGATGGTTTAAAGCTTGATGGCGACCAGCAAATTGGTGTGGATATCGTACGCCGCAGTCTGGAAGAGCCGATGCGTCAGATTGTTGCCAACTCCGGTTTGGAAGGCAGCGTTATCGTGCATAAAGTAAAAGAAGGCAAAGATGCTTTTGGTTTCAACGCAGCAACTGAAGAGTATGAAGACCTTATCAAAGCCGGTGTTTTGGACCCGACCAAAGTTACACGCAGTGCTTTGGAAAATGCGGCCTCAGTTTCCGGATTGTTATTAATGACCGAAGCCTTGATTACCGACAAGCCTGAAGAGTCTGCTCCGGCTATGCCAGCTATGCCTCCGGGTGGTGGTATGCCAGGCGGTATGGGCGGTATGTACTAAAAATAACTCTCGATAAAAAAAGTAACCTTCCGGGATTAAAAACCTGGAAGGTTTTTTTTGCCTTAAAACTCAGCGCTAATTCCTATTGACGGTAATATTCCAAGAGAACTGGAGGTTTTAATTTTATCTTCCCAAAAATCATATTGTGGACGAATTGGAATTTTAAAATTGTAAACATTTTGTATATCGATAAATGCTATTAAAGTCCAATTATTAAAATAAAAATAACGATCGGCACGAATATCAAGATGATGCCCACTATCCAATCTTTTAGAAAGATATTCTTCAGGTAAATTTTGGATAGATCCAGGAGATGTTTCATTTTTTGATGGGATATACACCGGCGTGTAGGGTATTCCTGAAAAATAACTAAATTTCCCACTTACTTCCCACTTTGAACCAATCTTGTACCCACCGGATATATTGAAGATATGGCGTTGATCAAAACGTGTTGGATATGTTTTTCTGTTAAAGGCTTTAAGTTCACTTTTTCCATAAGAATAACTTGCCTTCCCATATATAGGAACGTCGGAAAATTTCTTTTGAAGAAGAATTTCAAATCCATAGGCCTGCCCCGTTCCTTCTGGTTTCAAATCAAAAAAGCCAAACGATTGAAAGTCATCTTCTACACCACCATAACTGGAACCCGTATTGGACATTACAATATAATCTGTCCTGCCGGGTAAAATTCCAACTGGTAATCCTGAATACTTCTTATAATAAAGCTCGGTAGTTAAGCGTACATCCGAAGCAACTAAATAATCCCATCCTAAAATGGTCATTCGATTTTGGAGCGCTGTCAAGTTTTTATTTTTGGAATTAATTAACCAGACATTAGATGGCGCCTGGTAGTAATCACCATAATTGAGTTTAAATGATTGCTTTTCATTTAATTGAAATTTTAAACCCAAACGTGGCGCGACATAAAATGGAACCTCCAAAACTTTATAATAATTAATTCTTAAACCTAGGTTTAAATTAATGTTTTTATTGAGGTTCCAATTAGTTTCTACGAATGCTGCATAGTTTTGCGACCATAAATCAATTATTTGTTTTTGATTAATCCCCAAATCATTTACAGCAATTCTCTTTCCACTCCTGTTAAATATAGAGTCCGCAAATGTTGTATTATTATTGTTATTTAATAATTTGGCTGTCAATCCAAATCGTAGATCTAAATCTGAGTTTATTTTCGAGAAGCTTTGGAATTTAGCAGCATATTCCAATTCATCCGCTTTGCTGTTAAAGTATTCAATGCTATTGTTATCCGCCTGGCTAAATCTATAACTAAACAAGGTTGCGCTAAGTGTTACATCAGAAAAACCGTTTTGATGTAAATGACGCCAGTTCATCCCATTTATAAATTGGTTTTGCTGGTTATCCAAAAGGCGGGCATTTTTAGTACGGTTTTCAAGGTTATCCAGATTTCTGTCTACATTGTCCACTGCGATAAGACTAAGAAAAGAAAGAGAATTTGCCGGAGAGATTTGATAATTGGTTATTAAATTATAATCCGTATAAACAGGAATGAATGGTAAACCGGCTGCTTTAAAAATAAGGTCCAAGTAGCTTTTTCGAGCTGAAAAAATATAGTTTCCATTTTGTAGAAGTGGACCTTCAATATTTAATCCAAACTGAGTTGCCGAAACAAGTGCTTTTCCTCCGAACCTATCTTCACGGCCCTGGGACATATTTAACTCTAAAATCGAAGACATTTTCTCGCCATAGCGGGCAGCAAAACCACCACTTGAAAATTTCACATCGTCAACAAAATCGAGATTAATAAAACTTAAACTGCCGCTACTGGATCCTTGCGTATTAAAATGATTGATATTTGGAACTTCAATATTATTAACTATATACAAATTTTCCGATGGGCCACCACCCCTTACCAGTAAATCATTTCTTCCACCTGCAGGATTGATACTAATTCCGGGTAACACAGTCACTGTTCGCACAATGTCTTCAAAGCCCCCAGGAAAACGGCGAATTTCCTCTCGCTGTAAATTGAAAACGCTCGATTGGGTCAGTTTCTCTTCACTAAAATAACCCGCACTTACAACTATTGCTTCGCTCTCAAGATTTTGTGGTTTTAATTCAATTTTCAACGTTACCGGTTTACTTGACCTCACGATGATATCTGTAAAAGTTTGGCTTACATATCCAATAAAAGATACTTCAATTCTATATGATCCAACCGGAATATCGTTTATTATAAATGTTCCATCTTCCGCGCTTGATCCACCCAGACTCTCATCCAAAACAACAATATTCGCCCCGAAAAGAGCCTCTTTTGTAGATTCGTCACCAACCGATCCAATTATCTTCCCACTTTGGGCAAATAGTACTATTGGTATTATCAGGGAGAGTATAACTGCATTTTTTAACATTATTTATTCCTGTATAATTTATTAAGTCAACCCGGCTTTATATGTTTCAAGTGCCCGTTTCCTGGCAAACGAATGTTCAATAATGGGTTCGATGTAGTTTTGATTATTTTTGAATTCCGGTAACCAACGAATAATATATTCATTATTCTTATCAAACTTTTTTGCTTGCTCTAATGGGTTAAAAACACGGAAATATGGAGCAGCATCACATCCAGTTCCAGCAGCCCATTGCCAATTCCCGTTATTGGAAGAAAGGTCATAATCCAACAATTTAGTTGCAAAATATGCCTCTCCCCAACGCCAGTCAACCAGTAAATGTTTTACAAGAAAACTTGCCGTAATCATCCTTACACGATTATGCATATATCCCGTTTCATTTAGCTGGCGCATTCCGGCATCAACTATTGGGTATCCAGTTTCTCCGTTACACCATTTTTGAAAATCCCTTTCATTGTTTAACCAGGCAATCTTATCATATTTTGTTTTAAAATTTCCTTTTACTACCCTTGGAAAATGAAAAAGAATTTGTTTAAAAAATTCGCGCCAGATTAATTCACTTAAAAATATTTCCGTTCCGGGTTTTAATTGTTCTATTATTTTCCTGATACTTATGGTTCCAAAGCGCAGGTGTGGACCTAAATTGCTTCCATCAGCAGCGGGGAAATCCCTGGTATGATGGTATTTTTCTAAATCAGATAAATCAAAATCTAAAACTTTTATTTGTGACCTGTAAAATCCTATATCCGATATTTCTGGAAAATCTCCCACAAAGTTATAGAAATTTTGAAACCGAATTCTCGGTAAAGGCAGTATACTTGGAATGTCAAAAGATCTTAACCATTTATTTTTATACGGTGTAAAAACTGTATACGGATTTCCATCATCCTTTGAAATTTCATTTTCCTCAAACAACACCTGATCTTTATATGTAAAAAAATCAATATTATTTGATTCCAACAATGTTTTGATTATTTCATCCCGGTCTCGCGCATATGGTTCATAATCCTTATTTGTGTAAACTCCTGCTACCTGGTATTCCGAAATTATTTTTTGCCAAACTTTATAAGGATCACCAAAAAATATTTTGAGACCACTTTTATGTGTTTTTAATTCATTATTCATCAAATGTAGTGTGTCATAAATAAAATTTACGCGTGGATCGGTTATTTCAAGTTTGTTGAGAATATTTTGATCAAAAATAAATATGGGAAGTACTTTGTATCCGTAAGAGAGCGCATGATATAATGCAATATTGTCCTCGAACCTTAAATCTCGCCTAAACCAAAAAATATTTATTCTCATTTTGTATACTCACCAAATATTTTAATCATTGATTGTGTTCTGTAATTAAATATTTTTTCAAGATCTCTTTGAATAAACAGTTTATTTGCTATTTTCCCAAGAATTGAAAATGGCGGCTCATAAGTTATCAAATCAGTCATCAATACACCTTTTTCAATTTCGACCAGCTTATGTTCGTGATGCCATATTTTATATGGTCCAACGCGCTGTTCATCCACAAAATATTCACCTTCTTTTACATGTGTGATTTCTGTAACCCAAGTCATCTTTAAACCTAAAAGTGGTTTAACTGTATAATGAATAATCATCCCGGGATAAATCTTTGCTGCCAAGTTTCTATATGTAATATTAAACTGCATATGTTCTGGGGTTATACGTTTAAGATTATATGGTGATGAAATAAAATCCCACACTTTATCTATAGAAGCCGATATTTTTTGTTCTTTATAAAACTGAAAAACTGCCATAAAACTAACTCGCTATTCTTTTTATCATGCCATTAAAAATTATATTGTGGAAAGGTACTAAAGCATACCAATACAGTCTTCCTAAAAGACCTTTTGGTTGAAAGGTAGCAGTTAAGAATAAAATTTTATTTTCAATTTTGAACTCCAGCCATGCTTCTCCCGGTAACTTCATTTCTGCAAACAGCAAAAGCGTTCCAGCAAAACGATCGGCATAAATTACCCGCCAAAAATCAATCGCATCACCAGGATTAATTCTGTTCATAGAAGTGCGGCTCCGCCTTAACCCAATTCCGCCAAACAGTTTATCTATTACACCCCGAAAGCCCCAAAGCCAATTAGCATAATACCACCCGGTGTCACCGCCAATTTGCCAGATTTTATTTAGCGTTCGATTATGATCTTTAATAGAAATAGTGCGCTTATCAACAAAACAGCCAAATGTTGGAACCTGGAAAAAATCAGAAAGATTACGGTTAAAATTTCCACTGACCAGTGAATCACGCCACCCTGAAACTATTTCCTTTTTTTCGTATGCCGAAAAGGTGCGTTTCAAACTTTCTTGATAACCAACGGGTGTAACTGAAGAAATTTTATTGATATCACTTTCTCTGCATACAATTTCTATTTTCATACTATTTACCAAAGCAACAGCAAGTTTAAATGACGTAGAAGTGATAAAAAACAACCAATATGAAGAAAGCTGTGGCGTCATTACCGGAACAGTAAATATCCACCTTTTAAGCTGCCTTATTTTTGCATATCCCAGCAGCATATCTTTATATGAAATTATATCAGGTCCACCAATATCAAAGTTTTTGTTAAAAGTGGCTTCATTAAAAAGAGTGTTAATAAGAATACTTATTACATCACGAATTCCGATTGGCTGGCTTTTCGTATTTAACCATTTTGGAGCTATCATAATTGGCAGTTTTTCTACCAGATCACGAATTATTTCAAACGATGCACTACCAGAGCCAATAATAATTCCTGCACGAAGAGTCGTTAAATGATAGTCTCCGAGCGCCAATTCCTCTTCAACAACTTTTCTGGATTTTAGATGCTTTGATAAAGTACTTTCATTTACAATACCAGATAGATAAACCACATGCCTAACATTTGTATTAGACAAAGCTTCTCTAAAATTTTTTGCTGATTTTTTCTCGAGCTCCTGGAAATTATTTCCCGACGACATTGAGTGAATCAGGTAATAAGCGCCATCAATGTTCTTTGGGATTTTTGATAAGGATGACCTGTTTAAGAAATCCGTTTCCAAAACTTCTATTTGATTTTTGAATTCTTGAGGGGTATTGAACCTACTTTTATCCCTAGCACAACAGATTACCTCGTGTCCATTTTCCAGTAACTTCATTAGAAGCCTTTTACCTATATATCCTGTTGTTCCGGTGATAAGTATTTTCATATTTCAGATAGTCTCACAAAACCCTAAAGAAAACTTGGTTCAATAAAAATAGATTTAAAATAGTTTATGTCAGTATTATTATTTAAAGAAAGCAGGCGTCAAAAACAACGCCTGCTTCTTTGGTTCCCCCTCTTAACACATGACACTACTTAACTAATGTCATGCGTCTTGTTTCAACAATATTTCCAGTTTGTAAACTATAAAAGTAAATGCCTGAACTTAAATTACTTGCATCAAAATTTATTGAGTAGCTTCCAGCAGATAAATTATCACTCAATAGTTCAGCTACTTCACGTCCGCTAATATCATATACTTTTAATGTTGTTTTTTGATTTGAAACCAGGTTGAAATTAATCGTAGTTGATGGATTAAAGGGATTTGGATAATTTTGTTTCAATTCAAATTTTGAAGGAATAGCTTCACCTATTGTTTCAATAGATGTAATAATACCAAACTCCACAACATCACCCGTTGGCAAGGCTGCAAAAATTCCAAAACCCGCACCATTCTGATCATTATCCGGCGATAGGAAACCGGATGCGAAAACAGCAGCAGCGCCACCGCTTAATCCGGACAGATCCGCATTAAATGTAGCAACAATTGTATTGTTATCTTCGCCGGGTGTTACATCTAAAATGTAACTGCCTGCAGGAACTGAAATATAATCAGTAATGTCACCATAAGCGGCGTTGTCTACCAAAGTTGCTACATCACGGGCAATAACATCAACGGTTGGTGCATCGCTGGAACCATGAACTACAAAAAAATCTACTTTGTCGCTTGTAGCAGCTTCGCGGGCCATTGCTTTGATAAACAATGTAAATGCAGTTGAACGCCCATCTGGATTGGCTTCAAAAGACGCTGGATCTAAAACACCATTGGCCATGGCAACATATGTTTCACCAGCTTTTAAGTTTAGAGCAAAATTCTTCAGAGTATCAGCAGCAGAAGTACTTGTACCTCCGGCAACACCAATATTTATTACCTGGTTAGCAGGTGCATCGATATAAGGTGTAGCTGTTCTGAAACCGAAATCGTCGAGCAAAATGCCACCATTCAAATAGACATCTACATTTGCCGCAGCTGGATCAGCAGCATTATGGATTACCTGAAGACGCGCGGTTGTCAAAGCTTCAAAGCCAACAACATCACCCGTTGGCAAGGCGGCAAAAATTCCAAAACCCGCACCATTCTGATCGTTATCAGGGCTCAAGAAACCAGATGCAAACACAGCAGCTGCACCGCCACTTAAACCTGAAAGATCGGCATTAAATGTGGCTACGATTGTATTGTTATCTTCGCCAGGGGTTACATCTAAAATATAACTGCCTGCAGGAACTGAAATATAATCTGTAATGTCACCATAAGCGGCGTTGTCTACCAAAGTCGCTACATCACGCGCAATAACATCAACGGTTGGTGCATCGCTGGAACCGTGAACTACAAAGAAATCTACTTTGTCGCTTGTAGCAGCTTCGCGGGCCATTGCTTTGATAAACAATGTAAAAGCTGTGGAACGCCCATCTGGATTCGCTTCAAAAGAAGCAGGGTCTAAAACACCATTGGCCATGGCAACGTATGTTTCATTTTCTGCTAATACTAATGGGAAGTTTTTTAAAGTGTCAGAAACACTTGTTGAAGTTCCGGGTGCGATTCCAATATTAATTGTAGTTCCAGCCGGTGCATCGATGTAGGGAGTGGCTGTTCTGAAAGCAAAATCATCAAGTAAAATACTACCGTTTAAATAAACATCGACCTTTTCAGCAGCAGGATCAGCTGCGTTGTGAATAACTTGAAGACGAGCTGTTTGCGAATATCCTAAACCAATTGTTAATAAAAAGATGTAAAATAATTTTGATAAGTTTTTCATTTCTCCTCCAAAGTAAAACCCGCCCAATTTTGCAGACGGGTTTTGTTATTTTAGTTTGTTAGTTATTTACAATTATTTGAGCACCAAGAGCCTGGTTATCTGTACCTGCCACAAATCCTTTTGCAAAAACTGTATAAATTTTTCCATTTTCTAATGCTATTCCAGGTAATTCAAGAGCAACTGTTGCCGTACCTTGCAACCGCACTTGCAAATCATATGTTGCTGCGGGCAAAGGTTTAAAGTCACTTGCCTGCTTAAATATGTAATTTCCAAAAACGATAGTACCATCAGTTGTAGTAATATCAACAGCTGGTGCATCTGGGGATAAGTGTATAAACCTTACATGCGCATTGCCAGAAGCAGGAGCGCTGAGGTCATCTACGACAACCAATGGGCTTAAATTCGCAACAGCGTCTATCGCAAAAACTGAATAATTCACATCTGAATCAAGATCCAGGTCAGCTTCAATTACGGTAGTCGTTGTGTTTGTAACATTTACCTTAATATTTCTGGTTCCTTCTGTTACTGGGAGATAACCAGTGTTATTAGGAAATTCCAGATTTGTGCCAGCTACGTTATTATCGACTAACAGATCAACGCCGGGTGCATCGGGAGACGCATGAGTAACAAGAACTCGCGCTTCACCAAGATTAGAATCCATACCGCTATCGTTGTCATCACTACAACTAAAAAATGCAAATGAAGCGGTAATAAATAAAATTAAAAAAGACTTAGAAAATAGTAACATGATAAAACTCCTTAGGTTAATGATTGTGTTTGTCTATCTTTTGTTTAAATAATCGGGAGCAATATATGTATTTTGTCTATCTTTTGTCAACTATATTTTTACTTTTTATGAATTCTTTTTCTGTAATATACTCCTAAAGCTTTATTTATTAACAACTTATTTAAATAATAAAAATATTGACAAATATTAGACAGAGCTATATATTGGACGCATGAAAACAAATAACTTATATCCGATAAAAGCAGTTTCTGTGAAAACAAGGCTGACAATACATGTAATTCGAGCCTGGGAAAAAAGGTATAATGCTGTTGTCCCAGTGCGAACCGAAACCAACCGGCGATTATATAGTGATCAAGATATTGAAAAGCTCTACTTGTTAAACAAAGCAACAAAAGAAGGTCACAACATTGGACATATTGCGTCTCTCAATACAGATGAACTAAAAGATCTCTTAGGAAACAATTATGATTCCGGGCTTATTCAAAGTGCAGAAAATCAAAAACGCAATGGAGAGAATGAATATTTAAAGACAAGCATTGAAGCGGTTAAAAATTTCGATGGGCTGGCTCTTGAGAAAATATTGCACGAGGCTTCACTTCAATTAAGCCAAGCTGATTTTTTGGATTTTTACATTCTTCCATTCATTGAGCAAATTGGCATTCTTTGGCACGGTGGTGATATTAGAATTATGCAAGAACATATGGCAACAGCTATACTTAAAACATTTTTGTCGAATATGCGATCCGGTTATCGCCCGAGAGAGGATTCACCTGCAATTATTGTAACCACACCATTAGGGCAAAACCATGAGTTGGGTGCCTTAATACTTTCCCTTGTTGCTGCTTCTGCAGGCTGGAATGTTACTTACCTGGGCCCAAATCTCCCGGCAGATGAAATAGCAACTGCTGTATTAGAAAAAGAAGCTAAAGCTATTGTATTGAGTATTGTATACCCTGCAGATGATCATTTATTAAAAAAAGATTTTGAAAAACTAAAAGATCTTATCCCGAAGGACGTAGAAATTATAGTAGGTGGGAGACTGGCCAATAATTATAAAAAGGAACTTGACTCTCTGAATGCCTCAATTATTAGTGATTTCAATATTTTCCGCAGGACTTTTTCTTCAGTTTTGTAAAAAGGAAAAATTTTTTTAAGAAGGTTTCCTTTTCATAAAGTAAATATTTTCTGCGGTATAAATAAAAAGTGCTGCCCAGATAAAGCTAAAACCAATTAATCTTTCCTGATTAAAATCTTCATTATAAAGAAATACACCAAGTAGAAATTGCATAGATGGTGCAATGTATTGAATCAATCCCAATGTACTGTAGGGAATTCTGCGGGCACCATAAGCAAAAACAACCAGAGGTACAATCGTTACAATCGCCGTTAAAGAAAGTAGAAAATGCATATCCCAGCCCAAAGATGGGATCATGAAATCCGTGTTAACTGCAAGGAAGCCTAAAAGCCCAAAAGCAGGAAGAAGTAAAACGGTCATTTCCCCGGTTAAACCACTTATTGCACCCAATGAGGCTGTTTTGCGGATAAAACCATAGCCTGCAAATGACACCGCCAAGACAAGCGCAATCCACGGAAACTGTCCGTAATTAATAGCCAAATACATAACGCCACCAAATGCCAAAATAATTGACAACCACTGCATGCGACGCATTCTTTCGCCTAATAAAATTACACCCATCAAAACATTTACAAGAGGATTAATAAAATATCCCAGACTGGCTTCGACGACATGGTTGTTATTCATTGCCCAAATAAAAATATACCAGTTTGTTGCCAGCAGAAATGCACTTAATATATAAGGTTTAATCTTAGAAAGGTTTGTTAGATCACTTTTAAAAGTATGAAAGTTCTTTGTAATCAATAAAATGATCAGCAAGAAAGGCAGCGAGAGCAAAACTCTCACAGCTAATATTTCCTCTGCAGGGATTGATGAAATTAGCTTCCAGTAAATTGGCGAAAGACCCCACCAAAAGTATGCAGAAAAAGCAGCAATATATCCTTTATTCAAGCTAATCCTTTTTTAATAACAATTCATAAATCAAAGTAAATGCCATAATAAAAATGGCGGCATATGTCAGGAATCCCGCTATTATTACTGCACACACAAAACCAGGATGGATAAATCGCATGGCCCACATACCGGAAAAAGTGATTAAAACAGAGAAAAACGGCTCAACTAATAATAAATATTTCCAGAATCCGGTAATAACAGAATTAAAATAAAAGACAAATCCCAGCGTAAAGAAAATAAAAGCAAACCCAAATAAATGATTGTGTGTATTGAGCAACATTTCCGAATATGATTTGGGGTATTTTTCCAGAATATCAAAGTCATCTGATGGTGAAGTTATACTACCACTATATCTTTCAGTAATTCCTGTTTTAGCAAATTGGGTTGTTTGGTATACAAATGCTAATCCTGTAAAGGTTGAAGCCAATAAGAGTAATATAAAAGCCGATAAGAAATGACGAAATGTACGATCGAGTTTATAAAGTTTAATCTGCATTGAAAAAATTGGTGAAATGATGGAAAATTGAAATTCATCAGGTCAATAGTTCAGAATTATCTTCTTTTAATTTACATTCTTTTGAATAAAAGGAAAGAGCATTACTATTTTTTGTATGCCTTTTGTAAGCGCATTTACCGAAATTGTTGCACCGCTGATTGCATCAACATCTTTTCCGGGGCTAAAATCGGAGTCTACACTTTTCCCGGTAAATTGCTTTAACCATTTTGGATTTGTAATCTGGCCTCCTATGGATTCACGATACTTAATAACCCGAACAGATTTAATTTTACCCGAATTATCGAGGATGGTCAAAAAGGTAATCGGCATGGCTTTACCGTAAACATTATCCAAAACGGCATACTTTGTGACAGAATCATTTTCCATCACTTTCCAAATATATAGCCAATCTTTAAAGAAGCGCTGGCGTACTTCTTTTTCTATTTTACTTTTTAAAATGGTTTTAAGTGAAATTTTTTGAAAACTTATTTTTGCATCCTCGGCCGACAAGCTATGAATTTTATTTTCAGTTAGCTCGCGTATCTCTCCTGCTGAAGATTGCAGGCAAAGGACAAATATTATAGTAATAATTTTTAAATAATTCATACTTAACTTTTTATGAGAAGCAGGGACACAATCGTCCCTGCATAAATAATTCATTCAGTTTAAAACATGTAACCGGCGCCAAAATTGAATAAGGCTGTTTCAAAATCTTTGGTACCATTTTTAAGTTCGTTTGTCTTCACACCATAATCTATTTTAAAAACAACCTGATCAATTGGTTTTACACTCAGCCCAAGCATCCACTTAGTATAGTGTGCTTTTTGCTCAGCATCTCCACCACCAATTACAGAAGCTGCTGTGTTGTAATCTGTGTATCTCACCCAGGGGATCAGTTTTCCATCCAAATCAAATATTGGGGCGATATTATATCCTAAATCAAAATAATAACCCATGGCACTTTCAACCATAAAGCCTACATCTTCACCATCATAGGCTATATTTCCATATTCAAAAACTGCAATAACATTATTAGCGTCATATTTTGCATGAACTTCAAAAAGGGTGGTTGAAATGGTAGAATCAACGCCAACAAAAGCATCGTTATAAGAAAAAGATGAACCAAGCCAAAGGCCTTCAATTCCTGTATAATCAACCCTGGCATTGTACAAAAGTTCTTGTGCATTTGATTTATAACCTTTCTGACGTCCGCTGCGAATTTTGCCATCAGCTAATATTTTTGCACCATTCAATCCTTCCATAACAGTGGCTTTGTAAGAAAAATCAGAAAACCGGCCATAAACAGCAGCGCCGTTTCCAAACCAGGTTGTTGGAATTATATTTTTCGAATATTCAGGCCGTTCAACACTTAAAAACAAAGGTGGCTCATGGTACTCATTTATAAACCCAACTGATGGTAAGATCACACCAACCTGAAATCCAAATGCATCACTGTGATGATAGTTAATATAGGCCTGTTCCAACTCTAACTCACCTTCACCATCTTTAACAAAATTGTGTTCCAATTCTATCTCCGATTTAAAAGACCATTTTTCTGTCCAAGAGTGTGAATAGAATAAAACAAAACGGTGAAAATCGAGTGTTTTCTTTGCGTCGTCGGCACCATCATCTTTAGACCAATTATAGTGCAGCTCGCCATATCCGCCTATGGTGGACTTTGGTTCAAAAAACTCGTCCTGGGCGCTTAATGTTGTAAAAGTAAAAGCTGAAAACATGATTAGAAGTAATAATTTCTGAAACATAAAATCTCCTGAAGTTTTATATAAAGAACTTTTGTTATATATGCTTAACATATAAGCTATAAATATAACATATTCATTTTGTTGTGTCAATCGTTTTTAAGACCTTATAACTTCTCTTGACAAAAAATTAAACTTTTATTTCCAATACAATTTTCAAAAATGGTAGAGTATTCCACAATTCATCAGTATTTTCGTGCTTTTTAATAAAAGCTACTTGCAATTTTTCTTAGAAAACATACGTTTTCCACTTTTCGTAAACCATAACAGGAGGTGAAATGAGTAAACTTACTTTTATTTTAGCTATTTTTACATCACTTATATTTTCTCAAACTAATGACGGCAAAATTTTTGATACAGGGTTTGCGATGGAGGAGATTAGTTCTAAAGCGCCTTCTGAGCTTAAACAAGCAACTTGGATGATCGGATCTTTTGATGTTAAATATACAATCCACACCAGCGATACATCCGAGATTGTGAGCACAGGGAAGTCTGTAATCACTTTAATGAATCGCGGGCATGGACTTATGGAACGTTATTATTCAAAGGATTTTAACAAGCAGGGAACCGAGCTGAATACAATCTCAATGCTGGTTTATAACCCTACCCAAAAAAAATGGTTACTGGGCAATGTGGACAGTTATAAGGAACAGTGCCGTGTTTATGATGGTGACTTAACTGATGATTCATTTATTTTGTATCACGCCAATCGCGATTTTGGCTGGATAAACCACCGCTATTATAAAATGTTAATTTCAAAAACAGATAATGGCTTAATATTGAGAGTTGATAATTCTGCAGATTATGGGAAGACCTGGGTAAAAGGGCTTACTAAGGAATATACTCGAACAGAAGAAAAACCTTCCTGGCCACAATCTAAAACACTAATTGGTGAAGCTGCTGAAGGTTTGCCCGATGAAGCACGCCAGTTTGATTTTCTTCTTGGCGAATTTGAAGGAAACCACACAATGCAAAGGCCAAACGGCCCCATTCGCTTTAAGGATAACTCGACAGCTGTCCATGTTATGAATGGCCATGCTATTATGGAGTTTAGCTGGTTTGACACCGATCCTAACCTGCCGGATGCCGCAACGACTATAATCAGGATTTATAACCGCGCAATGCGGCGATGGGAAAGCTTATTTTTTAATAACCGTGGCCATAGCCTTCTTTATTTTGGTGGCGTAAAGGAAGATGACAAAATAGTTTTGCACAGTTTTAATGCTCATTCCGGCACAGGTAGTTATTCATATTGGGTATTCTTTAACTGGCAGGATAATAGTTACCAATGGCGCTCTGAAGACACAAGAGACCGCGGCAAAACAGTCACCAACAATTGGGTTATCGACTTTGTAAGAAAGGCAAAGTAGCCTGGTTTAACTTATGCAAATAAACCAGACAATAAACAAATAACAGCTATTCCATATTATTTAATAACCAAAGAATCTGTTCTTAAAGGGTATGCCCCAAAATACCCTAATGCGCCACCGCTAATGTTGGAATTCGGATTTGCAAGTACTTCGGATGAGCCAAGACCTCTTGGATCACTGGCAATTGCATCACTTAAAGTTGAATAATACTCATAAACTGTTTTATCGATTGTCAATAAATCAAGTTGAATTTTATCATTTTGCTTTATCTCCTGGACGCGAAATCTGTCAAACTCAATACGATTTCCATCAGATAATCTGCCATTATACAAAAAGTATCCGCTTTCAAGTTCATTATTTTTAAATACTTTAATCCGGCAATAATCATCTATACCGGCATTATCCTTGAAGACACAAACCAGCTTATAATTGTTTTTGTCTCGAAAATTACCCTCTTCCTGAGTATAATAAAAAGAATCAATATTGATCGCATGCGGCATAAAAGAAGTGGCATTATACGATTCTCCGTCATGCAAAACTTGCAGTGTATAAGTCCTGCCCGGCGTTCCCTGTATTGCCTGGGTTTCATACAAACCATTTCCCAGCTTAGTAAGAACTTCTGTGTTTCCCAGGTTATCCGATATCTGTACTTCTGCGTTGGAAATAGTTGGTATACTGTCAGGATTATAATAATCGGTTGTTTGAGTAATTTTCACCTGGTATGGCCCTGGTTGATCTGTAACATTCCCTTCAATTACTATATTTGGATTTGAAGAATTCAGTTCAATTTCAATTATCTCTTCACATGCAAACATAAATAATAAAACAGGAACAAGACTAAACGATATTTTTAAAATTCGATTTTTCATTTTTTCGACTCACCATTTAAAGTTATAGGATATGGATGGGAAATAGGTAAAAAGATATAATTTTACTGCTTCAGTGACAGTGGGATCATCTTCATTTTCCCTGAAATAAATCGTATATGGATTCTTCTGGCCGTAGGCGTTGTAAATTGAAAAATTTAGACTCGATTCATAACGGCTGGTTTTTGCAAAATTATATGTAGCGCTTAAATCCAATCTGTGGTAATCAGGCATGCGGTAACTGTTCCGGTCTGTGTAATAGTTTACTGTCTGGCCATCAATAATATATTTACCACTTGGATATGTCACAGCTTGCCCGGTGTTATAAACCCAGTTCGCAGAAAAATTCCACTTCTCATTAAGCTTGTACATCGCAACAACTGAAACATCATGTGTCCTATCATATATTGTTGGATAAGGATCTCCATTATTGATATCGGCAAATTCACGCTCTGTTCGGGACCATGTATAACCCAACCAGCCAGTTAACTGACCAAAATTTCGTTTTATATATAATTCAGCCCCATAAGAATAACCATCGCCAAAAACCAGCTGGGATTCTACATATTGGTTTAGAAGAAGATCGGCCCCATTCTTATAATCAACCTGATTTTGTAAATCCTTGTAATATATCTCAAATGATGTCTCATATTTATTATTATCAAAATTACGGAAATAACCCAATGAGATCTGATCTGAAATCCCAGGTTTTACCAGGTTTGTGCTGGGGTGCCATACATCCATTGAAGGTCCACCGGATGAATTGGATATCAAATGAATGTATTGATGATTGCGTGAATAAGCCATCTTAACTGAGCTATTGCGGTCGATCAGCATATTGGCCGTAAACCTGGGTTCCAGGCCTCCGTAGGTTTTTATAACTTCCCCATCTGAATATTCGGTCTCAGATTCAACATCACCTTCTTCATCAAATCCAAAAACGGTACCCGGACCTAAAACTGAAAAGGCAGAGTATCTTAATCCATAATTAAAAGAGAGCCAGCTTGAAGCTTTCCATTCATGTCCAAAATAGACTGCGCTTTCAAGAGCATATTTTTTATCAATCGTAAAAGTGCTTAAAAGAGCATCTCCTGATGATGAAATGCGACCAGGTGTGAATGTGTGGTAATTCAAATCAAAACCGGAACTAAAATGGTGTTGTGGATTGAATGAATAATTGAAGTTTTGTTTAAGATTATAATCTTCAATACCTGAGGTGATATCTGTAAGATCCCCACCATTTTCCAAACTGACAACATAATCAAAATTACTGTAAATAAGCGACGTATTAGAAAAAATCTTATCATTGAAAATATGGTTCCAGCGCATGGTTGCTGTTGTATTGCCCCAATCCAATCCAAACCGGTTTTGAAAACCCAAAACATCCCGCCCCAAATAACCTGACAAATAAAGAAAATCCTTTGAACCCAATTGATAATTGACTTTCATATTCAGATCATAAAAATACAAAGACAAATCATCAAAGTTATCCGGGTCTACGGCTTTCATTACTAAATCGGCGTATGTGCGCCGGCCAGAGATAAAGTATGATCCATTTCCATTATCAATCGGGCCTTCAACTGCCAAACGAGATGAAATAGCACCGATACCACCAGAGGTACTAAAATTTTTCCGGTTTCCCTCTTTCATCTTAATATCAAAAACGGAAGAAAGGCGTCCGCCATATTCCGGATTTCCACCACCTTTAATTAGTTTAGCGCTGTTTATGGCATCAGAGTTAAAAACAGAGAAAAAGCCCATTAAATGCGCTGCATTATAAACCGGTGCCTCATCCAATAGGATCAAATTCTGATCCAGACCACCACCACGAACATGAAATCCGCTGCTGCCTTCGCTTCCCGCCGTTACACCAGGAAGAAGCTGAATACTTTTTAAAATATCCTGTTCTCCAAATATAACCGGTACACTTTTAAGTTCTACCGGGCTGACGGTTATTGTACTCATTTCTATAGATTTTACATTTTCATCTGTCCGCTCAGCAACCACAACTATTTCTTCTGTGGAAAAGGTTGCTGGTACAAGTTCAATACTTAGTGTCTGATTTGATGTGAGCTTTAATTTATGATCATAGGATTCATACCCAATATAGTTATAACGGATTGTATATTCTCCTGATTCGAGTGAAAGGGAATAAAATCCATACTGATTAGTACTTGTCCCCAAAGATGTTGTATCAGCAACGTAAACATTCACACCTATCAGCACCTCTCCTGTTTCAGAGTCTCTCAGGAAACCGCTTAAGGTTAAATTTTCCTGTGCGAAAATTGGTGAGAGAGATATTACAAATAAAAAAACCATTCGATATAGCATGTTAACTTTCAGTTTTGTGTAAGTTTTGTTTTCTATTTCTGACAAACGAACTTATTATTTATTGCATTCTTTTTTGTACTGTTAAATAGTAGCTGTTAATGTGATGTGTGATAGGAAAATAATCTAGATCGGAGAGTTTTCAGGCCCCTGTTAAAACCGTAGGTAATATATGATGGATAGTCAATTGCCAGCTACTAACCACAAAGGTTGGCATTTATTATTCGAAGAAAAGTAAGACGTTCAGAAAGTTTAAGTGGCTTTAATAGCCCCCATAGAATTTGTTCTTAGCACTTTTTTATTCTTAACCGGGTTTTGGGCATTTGCCAGCGTGCTTAAAAATAAGAATGATGTAATCACAAAGAGCATTATTTATAATCAATCCTTAAAATATTTCAACCGTTCATGGTTCGTCTCCGCTACCATGAAGATAAATACTCAATATTAGGTTATTGTTGCTTCACCATGAGCGAAGACGAAGGGCATATCTTTTTTATTACAACAGTTTCAGAATCAGTATTTTATTTGACTGCCAATGCTTCTTTCAATTTGGCAATATACTTCACGGCTGTCTCATTCCCATAACCGGCAAACTCACTAATTTTCTTTCCTTCAGCTGTCACCAAAACAACTTGTGGGAAATTTCCTTCAGGATTATAGATTTCTGCCATTTTTTCATTATGGGCAATCTGGGCAGGTTCAGGTTTATTCTTATCACGCGCGGGAAAATCAAACAATGCTAATACCAGGTTGTCATCAGCAAATTTCTTAAACAATTCTTTTTCGAAAACTTTTTTCTTTAATAAAATACATGGTCTGCACCAATCCGATCCGGAAAAATAAAGCAAGATTTTTTTATCATTTTTTGCTGCTATTAACTTGGCATCATCAAAACTCGATACCCAGGTTTCACCGGCAAAAACAGCTGTTGAAAAGAGTAAAAATATAATCAAAGTATTTTTCATTAGTTTCTCCATAAAAAAGTCTAATTAAATCTGTAGATGTGAACAAAGTTCCAAAATCAAACATGCATCATATCACGCATATTTGTTCACTTTTAATCAGACCATTAAATTTCTTATTTCTTGCATATTTTTATATGGGTGCGAAAAGTAACAACTGTTAGGAAAATTCTGACAGGGAAAGCCTAACTTACTCTTTTGCGGAACCTGCCTACTGCAAGTGAAAAGGTGATAATTCCAAAGAAGGCCATAGCCATTGTTTCTTTCAATAAATATGCAGCTCCGGTACCCTTAAGGTAAATCTCTCTAATAATTACCATAAAATATCGTAAAGGATTAAGATAAGTAACACCCTGCACCCAATCCGGCATATTTTCAATCGGGATAAAAAAACCGGATAATAAGATGGCAAAGATTGCAAAAAACCATGAGATAAACATTGCCTGTTGCTGAGTTTGAGAAATGGTTGATGCAAATATCCCCAAGCCCAGAGTACTTAACATAAAAATCAGGCTCATTGCATAAAGCAAAAACAAGCTGCCTTTCATCCACAAATTGAAAATTAAGCCGGTTGCCAAAATCCCGACATTCATCAATAGAAAACCCAAAATTACAAAAGGTATAATTTTACCAAGCATCAGTTCGTAGGATCTGATTGGAGTAACCATTAGCTGCTCCAGCGTGCCAATTTCTTTTTCTCGAACAATACTCATCCCGGTCAAAAAAGCTGTAATCATAGTAAGCAAAACGGCTACGATTCCCGGGACAATATTATTCTGGCTTTCAAGAGTTGCGTTATAAAGCATACGTGGTTCAATCTGCACAAGGCGCATTGAAGATATTTTTTCTCTGGCCTGTCCACTCTGAGAGAGCCATTCTTTTTGCAATAACTGGCCAATTTGATTTACATAAGCCATGGAAACACCCGCGGAGTTGCCATCCACCCCATCAATTATTGCTTGTATTTTCGGACTATCACCTCTTTTTAAATCTCGTTCAAAGTGCTGCGGTATAACCAATGCAATTTTTATGGATCCATTATCTATAAGCTCCTGGGCCTCTTTAACAGAACTTGCTGCATGCTTTAATGTAAATGATTCCGTCACGCTAAAGGCATCAACAATACGTCTGCTCGAAGCACTCAAATCCATATCTACTATGCCCAGTGACATGTTGCGCACATCAGTAGAAATCGCAAATCCCAAAATCACAATCTGGATAAAAGGCATTACCACTATTATTCCTATAAATGCCTTCTCGCGCATTATTTGCCGAAATTCTTTTTGAACAAGATAGAGGATTCGTTTCATATTTTAAAAACCGTAATGTGAAGAGTGTGATGCATTTGGCGAATAGAAAAAACTTGTATCAATTTGCGTTACGCGCAATCCCGCCACACTTCATTTTTTATCAAATCTTTATTCCAAATGTGTTTTAAATTTTCGCATACTCACAAAAGTTAAAAAGAGCGACAATCCTACCAGAAATAAAGTCTGATTGTATAACTCTTTTATTCCAACGCCTTTTAACATTATGCCACGAATAATTTCAAGAAAGTGCGTGGCAGGAATAATTTTTGCAACCCATTGAAGTATCTCCGGCATGCTGGCAATTGGAAAAATAAAACCACTTATCATTACTGTTGGTAAAATTGTTGCAACCAAAGTTACCATCATGGCGATTTGCTGTGTACGGGCAATCGTGGAAACCAGCAGGCCAATACTCAAACCTGTAAAAATATAGAGCAGCAACATAATATTTAATAAAAGCAGTGATCCATTAATTGGTACATCAAACCAGAAGTAACCAAAAATCAAAATCATGACGCCCATTAAATAACTAATTACAAGGTACGGGATAACTTTTCCTATAATAATTTGAAGCGGCTTTACAGGACTTACAAGAATTTGCTCTAACGTCCCGCTTTCTTTTTCACGCACAATAGCAATACTGGTTAGCAAAGCACAAATAAGCAGAAGAATTAATGCAATCAATCCCGGCACAAAAAAATAAACAGATTTTAAATCCGGGTTGTATAATAATCTTGGCTCTACGCTAAATGGAAAAATAAGAGAAGCGTTTTGGGCAAGATTATATTTTGCCGCGATTACGTTTAAATAGTTATTGATAAAATTTGCCGCATTTGGATCACTGGCATCAATTAGTAATTGTACTTTTGTATGAGGATTGGAATTAAGATCATCGGCAAAATTTTGAGGAAAAATAATAATAGCCCGCGCCTGGCGTTTTTGAAAAACACTTTCCAATTTCTCGTAAGGTACATCTACGGCAGTAACTTTAAAAAAGTCATTTGATACAATTTTTTCGATAAAGGAGCGGCTTTTTTGAGAATGTGACAAATTAATAATTGCTGTTTCGATCTGACGCATTTCCATGGTGATGGCGTAGCCGTATAAAAAGAGCATCAACACCGGCATCAGGAAAAGTATTATCAGCGTTTGCCTGTCACGCAGGATATGATAGAACTCTTTTTTAATTATTCCGCGCAGCGTTTTGCTAAACATTGTGCCTCGCCACTTTTAAAAAAACCTGATCCAAATTTTCTGCCTTGTATTCGCTTTTAAGCTGTTCCGGTTCTCCAATAGCCGCAATAATACCATCCTTCATTATACTCAATCGATTGCAATATTCCGCCTCGTCCATAAAATGGGTTGTAACAAAAACTGTTTTTCCCTGCCCTGTCAACTCATAAATCAACATCCAAAAATTTCGCCGGGAAACCGGATCCACACCGCTGGTGGGTTCATCTAAAAAAACAATATCAGGGTCATGCAACAAAGCTGTACTCAGGGCCAACCTTTGCTTCCAACCAACAGGAATAGATGAAGTCAGCTTATTGGCATGTTCATCCAATTTTAAATAGTCCAGCAATTCCTCAGTACGTTTCTTTATTTGTGCGCGGGAAAGCCCGTAAATACCGCCGTAAAATTCAACATTTTCTTTTATGGTCAAATCATCATATAAACTAAACTTCTGGCTCATATATCCAATATTCAGTTTAATTTGCTCAAACTCTTTATAGATATCAAAACCACTTACTAATGCACTTCCGCTACTTGGTGATAATAATCCGCAAAGCATCCGGATTGTTGTTGTTTTACCGGCTCCGTTTGCACCCAAAAAGCCAAATATCTCGCCCTTTTCCACTTTAAATGAAATATTATCAACCGCTGTAAATTGACCAAATGTCCGGGTCAGGTTTTCAACCTCAACAATATATTTTGAGTTATTCATGAGAGCCGCCCGTTGTCTGCATTAAATCCAGAAAAATATTTTCTAACCCCGGTTGCGATTTTTGAATATTTTTTACACCGGCCACATTTTGAAGTATTTGTTTTTTTAACTTTTCTTCACCTGCATTGGCTCTGTCAATTATATGAATACCATTTGAAAATAGCTGAAGGTTTTGTTCATCAAAGTTTTTTAAAAGTTCATTGTACAATTTGTGTGGCGATTCTGATTCGATGACAAACAAATTATGTTGGAAATTATCGATGATATTTTGGGGACGGTCATTCACCATAATTTTGCCATCATAAATCATGGCTGTTCTATTGCAGCGGAGAGCTTCATCCATGTATGGTGTACTAACAATTAATGTAGCACCATTTTCACGCAGCTTGTACAAAATCTCCCAAAACTCAATCCTGGAAATTGGATCGACCCCAAAAGTCGGTTCATCCAAAACCATAATTTCGGGTTCATGGATCAACATGCAGGAGAGAGCCAATTTTTGTTTCATACCGCCGGATAAATTTCCCGCCGGCCGATCTTTAAATGGGCCAAGCCTGGAAAACTCATACAAGTTTGCTATGCGCTCCAATTGAGTTTCTTCCGGGACACGAAATAAATCACCAAAAAACTTTAAATTTTCTTCTACAGTTAAATCCTGATACAAGCTAAATCTCTGGGGCATATACCCCGCATTGGATCGGATATATGCAATATCTTTTGTTGTTTGTCTGCCCTGAAATAAAACCTCGCCACGGTCAGGGTTAAGCAGTGAAACAATCATTCTTAGCAAAGTAGTTTTCCCAGCGCCATCAGGTCCGATTAATCCAAATATTTCGCCTTTTTTAACAGAGAAAGAAACATCGGACAATGCTTCAATTGCTCCATATTGTTTTGAAACCGATTTTATGACGAGTGGGTCCATTGTCAATTTTAGCTTAATAATCTCAAGATTTTACAAGATGTATAAAAAATAGAATTAAAAACCTTTTCCCAAAAAATGCTGTCATTCTGAACGAAGTAAAGAATCCAATTGCCTAAGGGGGATCTTTCTCTATACTTCGTTTCGATCTGGATGACACCAGTTTTCATAGAAAAGGTTCAATCCGCAAAAGATACATCGACTGGCATTCCAATTTTTAAAAGACCATCCGGATTTTCAATCGAAATTTCCACTGCGTAAACCAGCGTATTGCGTGTTTCTTTTGTAAGGATTGTTTTTGGGGTAAATTCCGATTCTGATGCAATCCACGAAACCGATCCCTTGATAGAGTTTTCTTTACCGCTAATAAAAATATCTGCGGATTGACTTAACTGAATATCTGGTAACTCTTCCAGCGGAACATAGATGGATGCGGTCATTTTTTGCAAATCTGCCATTTCAAAAAGCGGTACGCCGGGTGCGGTACCTTCGCCTTCAGTATGAAACCGGGAAAGAATGACCCCATTAATTGGAGCATATATCCGCGCATCCTGAATAGATAAGTTTGTAAGATCGATTGTTGCATTTAATTGCTCTTTTTTGCTGGCGATTACATTAAACTGTGTTTTTAATGCCGTTTGTTTTGCCATTAAAACATCAACCTGCGTTTGGATGTCATCTTTCTGGGATTGAGTAGCTGCGCCCTTAGAAAGCATATTTTCAATCTTACCCAGATTCAAATTACCAAGGGCAAGTTGTGCTTCCAGTTGTTTAAGTTGTGCTTGTATGGATGCATGATTTGCAGAAATTTCGTTCAATTGGGCTTGTTGGATTTTTTTCCGGAGTTTTGTTTTGTCGGTGTTTATTACTGCCAGAAGCTGCCCTTTTTTAACAGATTCGCCCTCATCAACCAAAACAGAATCGATGTCTCCAACAGTTTTTGCGCTAATGCGAACTGTTTCAGATTCTATTCTTCCATTATAAACAGTTATTTCATCCTGTCCTTCATTGCAGGCAAATATGAATAGTAAAAAAATATATGTTAAGTTTTTCATCAGTTTAATCTCCATTCACTAACCGGCTTACCACTGTAAAAATCAATCTCTGAAATTTTTAAACTTATCTCTATCATCTGCTTTTTTAAATCCAGTTCTGTTTCAATCAACTCCTGGTTGGCCAAATTGTAATCCGTTGTAGAAACACTTCCTTCCTGATATTGCGTTTCAATAATTTTCATTTTTTGACGGGCAAGCTTATTTCCCATTTGGAATACTGCTAAAGATTTCTGCGCATGCTCATAATTTCGGATTGACTTTTCGTAGCTGGTTTTAACTTGTTCTTTAAGGCTGTTTTTTTCAAAACCAACCTGCAACATTTTTGCATTATTGGCCTCAAGCTGATTTCTGTGTGTACTCCAACTCCACAAGTTCCATTGCAAACCAACCGCCAACACACCATAATCCATCCATTCATCTTTAATAAAATCCAGACCGGGTTTGCCGTATTTATAAAAAGCCTGTAATCCAATTTTGGGGTAATATGATGATTTAATTATGTCGTTTTTTATGTCCAATTGTTTTTCTTTAGAGTCAATTTTCCTGATTTGCTCGTTCTTATCCGGATTAAATGGACTGTCTAATGCTTTTCCTAAATTTGCTTCAAATGGCAATACCTGAAAATTCTTTCCCGTTGCAATTTGCAGCAATTCTACCAGATTTGCGCGGCGAACGGCAATGTCAGATTTTCGCTGCTCAATTTTTAAAACAGAAAGTTTCAAAGAGAGCGTATCTACGGCCAGAGAATACCCATTTTGAACAGCAATTTTTAATCGATCAAATTGTAAGTTTAGCCTTTTATGGCCGGCATCTAAAATGAGATCAGCAATATCAAGCAATTGAACGCCGCGATACAATTGAACTGTTTTCAGTGCAATTTCCTTTTGATTAGCTAGTAAACTTAAGCGGGCCAGGATTATTTTCTCTGAGGCAAGTTGTTCACTAGCCGTTTGAGCAAATCCACTAAAAAGAGTATAGTTTAATCCGATGCCCACCTCGTAGGTATCTTTAGAGCCGAGGGTAATACTTTGGCCAGATAATCCGGGTAAAGCAGGAAAGTCGATTTCCGGAACATGCGTTACATATCGTGCAGATCCTGTAAAATCGAGCGTTGGAAGAGTCCCGGCAAAAGTAGAGCGTTCCAGATATTGGGCCTCCACAACAGCTTGCCTGCCTGCATTCACAAGATCATTATTTTCTAAAGCCTCGGCTACTGCTTCCTGTAAGGATTGGGCAAACAGGAATGAGTTTAATAAAACATAAATCAGGGTAATGTACAGTTTCATATTAAGTAACCCGTCTATTGTTTATATAAGAACAAATTTGACAGAATGCTGCCTAAATCTCAGGTTAAAACCCTTTCAGGTTCCACCTTTTTTCCTAATAGTCTTTTAATACCAACCTTAACATCTTCCTGGCTGCGGTAAATAACCGGTACAAGGATTAATGTTATAAAGGTAGCAAATAAAACCCCAAATCCCAGGGAAATTGCCATCGGAATTAGAAATTGTGCCTGAACACTTGTTTCAAACAAGAGCGGCAACAATCCTAAAAATGTTGTTACGGATGTTAAAAGAATCGGCCTGAAACGTGCAATACCAGCCTCACGGATTGCATCACTGATTCTTAATCCACTGGCACGGGACCGGTTAATGAAGTCAACCATCACCAAACTATCATTTACAACTACGCCGGTTAAAGCAACAATACCAAACATGGATAAAATTGTTAATCCAAATCCTAAAATAAGATGGCCAATAAGAGCACCAATAATGCCAAATGGTATTGCGCTCATAACTATAAAAGGTTGGATGTATGATTTAAAAGGAATTGCCAGCAAGATAAAAATAACAAGCATTGCCACGGCAAAACCTTTCATTAAACCTTGCATGGTTTCTTTTTGTGTTCTTTGTTCACCTTCCAGAGAGTATTTTATTCCAGGATATTTTTCCATTAGCTCAGGGAGATAAGCGGCCTTCAAACTGTTTAGAACTTCATCGGGTGTAGTTTGCTTGTCATCCACATCTGCTGTCACGGATAGCGTTCTACGCCTATCCCTACGGCTGATTGCCGCAAATCCACGGCTAAACTCAACTTCAGCTGCCACAGAAAACGGTACTTCCCCGCCTTTAGGTGTTCTAATCCTCAAATTTTCCAAATCAGCTAAGGAACGTCTTTTTGATGCGGGATAACGAACCATGACCCGAATATCATCGCGTCCGCGCTGGATGCGTTGAGCCTCATCTCCGTAAAAAGCCTGTCGAACTTGTCTGCCCAAATCTGAAAGTGTTAAACCTAATGCCTGTGCTTGGGGTGTAATTTGTAATTTAATTTCCTGCTTGCCTGCGCGATAAGAATCAGAAATATCAAATACACCGGGATATGTTGTCAATTGCTTCTTCATTTCAGCAGATACAGCATTTAAAGCATCATAATCATTTCCTGAAAATTCTATATTAATAGCATCACCCGTAGAAAAAAGAGAAGAAGTAAAAGTAAGTTCAACTGCATCCGGGATTGACCCAACCAGCTCGCGCCATCTTTTAGCTATTTCTTCACTTGTGATGGTCCGTTCCTCAGAGGGCTGCAACTCAATATTTATCTCACCAAGATGAGCACCGGTCAAGCCAGCTCCTCCATTTACCTCTCCCCTGCTTTGACGAATTTTAAAGGGTTGTTCACCAATGGAGGTTAAAACATGACGGAAGACGCCATCATTACCTTCGTCCTGATACTCCTTGTCCAGTTGTAATGCAGCCTTTTCTATTTGATCCATCGCCTCAGCAGTTTTTTCAACCGGAGTTCCCTGTGGCATAGTTAATAATGCTACAACATTATCTGCTTCAACCTGTGGAAAAAAAGTAAACGATAACCAACCACCTTTTGCAAGTCCAAAACTAATAAACAGCATGGCCAAACCACCAGCCATAGTTGCGTAACGCCATCTCAAAGCAAATTCAAGGCTTGGCTTATATTTTGTCTCAATAAACCACTTAAGTTTATTGGAAAACCTGGCCTGAATTTTTTGCCACCAGCCTTCAGATGTTTTTTCAGGATTTATTTTTGAATGAGCCAAATGCGCAGGTAAAATCAGCAAAGATTCAATCAATGAAAATGCCAAAGTTGCAATCACAATTACGGGGACTGCCCTCATAAATTTACCGAACATCCCTTCCACCATTAACAAAGGTGCAAAGGCTGCAAAAGTTGTAAAAACAGCAAAGGTTACCGGAACAGCTACTTGTTTGGCACCTTCAATAGCGGCTTCCAAAGGTGGTTTTCCCTTTTCAATCATTGTATAAATATTCTCACCTACAATAATTGCATCGTCCACCACAACCCCCAAAACCAAAATGAATGCAAAAAGGGATATTAGGTTTATTGAAACATCATAATGCGGAATTACCCACAAAGCGCCCAAAAATGAGATCAGCAAACCAACGCTCACCCAGCCGGCCAAACGTAGTTTTAAAAATAAGGCCAAAGCGATAAAAACTAAAAATATACCCATGCGGCCGTTTCTGTATAACAGGTCAATTCTGCTTTTTAAGATTCGGGTATCATCTTGCCATGTTGTTAGGTTTAATCCTGCAGGCAGTTTTTTTTGTTTGGCTTCAACATATTCATTTACCACCTCAGCAATATCCAAAGCACTCTCGTCACCAACCCGGAAAATTTGTACCATGGCTGCCGGCTTTCCATCAAAACGCGCATTTTGATCTGTGTCTGCAAAACCATCATCAATGTTTGCTACATCTTTTAAATAAAGCCGCGTCCCATCCGGAAAGCTGCGTAAAACTATTTCCTCAAATTGCTCCCCAACATAGGCCTGACCTTTTGTGCGTAACAAAATTTCCCCAGCCGAAGTTTTTACAGACCCACCAGGCAAATCCAGAGACGACATTTTTACAGCACGGGCAACTTCATCAAATGTTAAACCATAGCTGCGCAACGCATCTTCGCTCACTTCAATTGAAATTTCATACGGTTGGGTATTTGTAATGGAAACCTGGGTTATTTCCGGCATTACCAATAAATCTTCGCGGATATCTTCTGCCAATTTTTTTAGTGATTTTTTATCGGTTTCGCCGGAGATAGCAATATTAATTACCTGTGTACGGCGTACAATTTCACTAACAACCGGCTTTTCCGTTTCCACCGGGAACGTGTCTATTCCATCCACCCGAGACTTTATATCTTCCATCATTTTAGAAACATCATATCCTGTTTTAACTTCAACAGTTACGCTGCCAACATTTTCTTGTGCGCGTGAAGTAATTTCTTTTATACCATCCAAATCCTGAATGGCCTCTTCTATACGAACGCAAACCCCTTCTTCCACTTCTTCCGGGGCAGCACCACGATAAACCACTGAAATCGAAACAAAGTCCAGGCTTGCCTCTGGAAATACTTCCATTTTTATTGTAAAAACAGATAATAGCCCCAGAGCCAAAATCCCGATCATTAATAAATTGGCTGTTACTGAATTTTTAGCGAACCATTCTATTGCACGGTTCATATTTTCTCCCTTTTTTGCATTTAATTTGTTTAAGCTTTCTGACAAATACACTAAATCTTGTCATTCTGAGAGGAACTTCAGTTATAGCGAAGAATCTCTTTCTTGAAGGGATGCTTCGTACCTCAGCATGACAGCAAAGTCAAATTTATTCTTCAATCCGTACATCCATCCCATCAATCATAGCATCCAATGGGGAAAGGCAAATCTTTTCACCATCGTCTATGCCGCCATTTACAATTATTCTTCCTTCTTCCTGGCGTAAAATTGTTACCGGACGTATGTACAATTTGTTGTCATTGTCAATCACCCAGATATTGCTTTTACCACGCAATGCCGATCGGTCGATATCATAAACATTTTCATATTCACGTCCTTCTATCTCAGCACTTACATACATTCCCACCGAAAGAGGCAGTCTGTTATCTGCAGCTTTTTTTGCATAAGGATCACTAACTCTGGCAACTACATGAACCATTCTGCTTTTGGGATCAATTTCGCCTTCAAGCCGAACAAGCTGCGCATCCCAGGAATGTTTTTTCCCCGCAAAAACCGTAGATAATTTAACCCCTGTTTTTTTTGTTGCAGATCCGCTGTAAGAAAGGTCTACAAATTCAAGTTCTGCATCCGGTAATGGCAAGCGAACTTCGGCATAATCGATGGCATAGATTTGACCAAGCGGTGTTCCTGGGTTTATAACTTGTCCTACATCGGCACTTTTGGATCGGATTCTTGAAGCGAATGGTGCACGTATTTCAGTTCGTTTTAGGTGAATAATAGCCTGCTCTAATCCGGCTTTTGCAGCATTGAGGCTTGCAATGGCTTCTTTAAGTTGAGGCTCCCGTAAAACTAATTTTGATGGTTCACCTGTTCCAACTTTTTCCCATTCAGATTTTGCCAGCTTGGCTTCCTCTTTTTCACGGGCCAGCCTAAGCTCAGCTTGTGCCACTTGAAGCTCTGCTTTGGTTTTCGCGAGGATAAAATCTGTGCGGTCGATTTGTAGCATAATTTCGCCTTTATTAAAAAATCCACCTGCGGCAAAACGTGGAGAAACAGAGACAATTTGTCCTCCCACTTGTGATACAACATTGCTTTGCGTACGCGGTACTACAGTTCCCTGGGAAGAAACATTAATTTGCACATTGCTTTTTGCAGCTACCTGATAGCGGACCAAAGGTTTATAAGCCTCTGGCTTTACCTGCTCCGGTTCTTCCTGCGCCAATACTAAAACAGCAGTAATAATCAATCCAACAAAGATAATTATTATCGGCATAAATATTTTTCGTGTTTTGTCGCTCATTTTAAACTCCATTAAATTATTTTAAGATTTGTAGATTGTAAGACTGAAAGATTTTAGATTATAAGATTTTCTATGCTCAATCTTACAATAATCAATTCGCTTCCCCGCCAAGTGCCACATAAAAATCTACACGATTCTCTAGGCGTAAACGACGAATCGTAAGTAATTGGCTTTCTGCATTATTTGCCTGACGACTGGCATCTAAAAATGTGATAATATCAACCAGTCCTTTGTAATAGCGGTCTTCCGAAAGTTCTTTGGCAGCAACTGCTTCATCTCGTGAAATTTTGGTTGCTGCTTCTTGTTTTCTTAAAAATTGATCTGCCGCAAGAATTAGTTCTACTTCAGAATAAGCGAGAAGGACGGTATTGGCATAAGCGGCAAATGCTTGTTTTTGCAAAGCCTCGTTTAGCTTAACATTTGCGCGTAATTTTCCACCCTGAAAAACAGGTTGTAACACGTTGGCTGCAATACTCCAAACTGAAAAATCCATATTGAGGATTTCTGACAGATCGTCTGTGCTTGTGCCGTAAGACCCGGTAAGCCGGATACTAGGAAACAATGCAGCTTTGGCAGCGGAAACATTACACTGTGAGGCAGCCAATCGTCGCTCTGCGGCAATAATATCGGGGCGGCGTTGCAACAAATCCGCAGGAATCCCTTCTGGGATATCTCCTATTTCCATTGGCAGTTTTTTGCTTAGCTCAATTTTTGCAGCAGGATATTTCCCTAAAATGAATTCAACTTGTCTTTTACTCTGGTCAGATTGCTGTATACGCTGATACATTTGCGATTCTGCTGCAGCCACACTACTTCGTGAAAATCGATAATCCAGTGATGGGCGCAAACCTTTTTCATAGCGGGCTAAAATCCGCTCCTGAGATAATTGATAACTTTCAAAATTGGATTGGCTAAGTTCTAATTGCTTGGATGCGTCAATCGCGGCAAACCAGGCTTTTATTGTTTGTGCTGCTAATGATAGTTTAAATCCATCATAATCCGCTTTTGACGCTTCAAAACTTGCACCGGCTGCTGAACGGGCATTTCGCACTCGGCCCCACAAATCCAATTCCCAGGCTACATTGGCCGAAGTGCCAAAAGTATTCAAATGTTCTGGCAGTGAAAAATTTGGATTAGAAGGAAACCCAACCAAACTTCTTTTTTGGCGAACACCGGAACCACTAATACTTATACTTGGATAAAGGTCAGCACCTGCTATGGTTGCCTGTGCTTCAGCGGCTTCCATGCGTGCTGCAGCTGCCTGCAAGCTATAATTATGTTCAAAAGCTGTTGCAATCACAGAATCAAGTTTTTCATCACCAAATCCTTCCCACCAGGCAGAATCGATATAAGCATAAGTTTGAGTGCTGTCCAGCCACTTTTCGGGAAACTCAACTTTTAAATCCGGGTGCTTTATCTCAGGGGAACATGAGAAAAGAACAGACATTACAAAAGTTGTTAAAAACAATGGTTTATATTTCATATCCAATCCTAAATTTGTATTCTTTATTTTCATCGTTTGTTGTTTTGACCGGCTTATGCTTTAAAACCTGCAGCAACAAACTTTATTGCTTTATTAAGAAAAACTTCAAACGGCGTCTTTTCATCTATCTTACTAAGTTTGTTATGAAAGATATTTTTATTCATTATGCTACCCATAACTCCAATCATAAACATAAAGCGCAAGGTCAAATCATCTTTAGATAGTTGTGGCAATACTTCTGCAATGGCCATTGTGTATTGCTCGAAAACATCCTTAAACATATCCATAATATGTGCAACTTCATCTGGTTCTGTTTGAACATGGCTAAACAATTTCCTCATTTTTTCACGTTCATTTTTTGAAACAGATTCACAAATTAATATTGGCAACAGAAAAGCTTTTATTATCTCTTCAAGATCAAGTTTTTCTTCACCAGCCTGCTCCTTCATTTCCTGCAACTTTGCTAATCGTTTTTCATTTATTGGTTGCAAACGTCTCAAATAAACTGCTGATATCACCTCTTTCTTAGAACCAAAATGGTAATGAATGGCAGCAATATTAACATTCGCTTTTGCAATAATTGTCCTTAATGAAGTCTTGGCAATCCCGTCTCGACTAAATAACGCTTCAGCAGCATCTAGTATTTTTGTTTTTGTATCTTTTTTTCTACTCATATCTATTTCTTAATTTTGTTTCAGGAATTTTAAGGAAGGATAAACTGATTGTCAAGTTTTTTTCAATCACTTGTTTGAATCAATCGTTTGATTTAATTTTTTAGTAAGAGAATTGATTTAAAAAGAGTATTTGATAATAATAGAAAATCTAAAGCGGAAAGTTTACAGTGCTGAAATAGCTAAATCTTTTATTTAAAATCTCAATAAAACCTTTCCAAACTGTTTACCTGATTCTAGCCATTCATGTGCCAATTTAATATCTTCGAAATCAAATATTTTGCCAACAACTGGCTTTAGTTTTTTCTGAGCTACAAGTTCACAAACCTTTTTCATATCTTGCATTGTTCCCATTGTTGATCCGATAATCTGTTGTTGTTTTATAAACAAGGCCCGCAAATCAATGTTTACAAACGGCCCGGTCGTTGCACCGCAGGTTACAACTTTACCACCAATTTTTAAACAACGGAGGGAATCTCGCCAGGTTTTTTCACCCGTGTGCTCAAATACAATATCAATACCGCCGCTTATTTCTTTTGCTGTTTTGCCGATCGGTTCTTCATTGTAATTTATAGTATAGTCAGCCCCAAGTTTTTTTGCCATTTCTGCCTTTTCTTTTGAGCCAACTGTTGTAATTACGTTTGCACTAATCGCTTTAGCAATTTGAATTGCTGCACTGCCAACACCACTTGAAGCACCATATATTAATACCCATTGTCCTTTTTGAAGATTTACTTTTGCAATAAGCATATGGTAGGCCGTTAACGATGCCAACGGAAAAGCTGCTGCTTCCTCCCAGCTTATATTTTTGGGTTTATGCAGAATAAACTCTTGCGGAATTGAAACATACTCTGCCTGGCATCCATTACTGTGTTCGCCGGGTATTGTATATTTAGAAGATAGGTTTTCCTGGTTTCTTTTTACTAATGGATCATCTAAAGGAATGCGAAAAGGGACATTTATTATTTCATCGCCTGTTGTATAATTCTCTACTTCTGAACCAACTTCTACAATTTCTCCTGCGCCATCGCTGCCCAAAACCAAAGGTAAGGGAATGCCGGGGAAACCTTCACGTACAAATATATCCAGATGGTTTAGTGCCGCATATTTTATTTTGACCAAAACTTCGTTTGGGGCCGGTTTAGGAGTTTCAAGGTTATCAATCTTCAAATTATCAACACCACCATGCTTATGAATTCGAACAACTCTCATAAATCCCCTTTAAACTATCACTTAAATAAATTAAATTAGTAACTTTGAAAAACCATTGGCGTAAGCAAATTAACCAAATATTCTAATCATGTAAAACTCAACCTTTAAGGAAAACTATGAAAATTTTTACTCTGCTCATTTTGTTAGCTCTTTCATCTCAAATTTTTTCCCAAACCATTTTTACTCCAAACAATGAACACCGCCAAATTGAAGCCAATCGAAAAGCAAAAGCACTTGCAAAATCATTTAACCAAAATCCTGTAACAGCTTTGGAAGATGGACGGGGTTATGATGTTAGTTATTATGGACTGTCCCTGGATTTGCATCCGGCCAATACAAATATGAATGGTTCCGTTGAAATTAAAGCAACCGTCAGTTTAGCAGAGTTAAGCGAAGTTGTTCTGGATTTCAATACATTTTTAACTGTTGATTCAATCAAATCTGAAGAACTATCCCTAAATTTTGTTCATGAACACGATGCCGGCAGACCAAGTGATTTGCTAATAATTACTCTTGATAAATCTCATGTGCAAGATGAAAGCTTTTCATTTACGATATACTACCATGGACCAACTGATTTTGGTGGAACAAGTGTTTTCGGTGTTTCTTTTGGCCATACAGAAGTTTTAGGAAGAGACCACATCTGGAGCCTTAGCGAACCATACGGTGCCCGTGATTGGTGGCCTTGCAAAGATACAGCTTTGGACAAAGCAGACAGCATGGACATTATTTACACTGTGCCTGAAGGTTGGTCAGCTGCTGCAAATGGTAAACTACATTCAGAAATAACCAATAATGGAAGAACGACTTTTCACTGGAAAGTTGGATACCCAATCGCCACATATCTTGTTTCAATCGCAGCTTATGAATACACAAGGTATGAAGACACTTATGTCGCCCAAAATGGCGATTCCCTTCCTATAATGTTTTTTGTTGCCCCGGAAAATTTTGAAAACTCCAAACCTGGTTTTTTTCTTGTAGATAATATGATTCAGATATTTGCTGATTTATACGGCGAGTACCCGTTTATGGGTGAAAAGTATGGCCATGCAGAAGCATCAATCTTTGGTGGTATGGAACATCAAACTATGACAACCCTTGGACCAATCCAGTTTAATCAAGGTTTCTATAGCGAAGGATTAATTTCACATGAATTGGCACATCAGTGGTGGGGCGACATGGTGACTTGTGCATCGTTCCAGGATATCTGGTTAAATGAAGGGTTTGCAACCTATTCAGAAGCATTGATTGTTGAACAAATATATGGAAAGCAGGCTTACAAAAATCAGATAGCAAATGATGGTTATAAAGGCCCGGGAACTATTTTTGTTGAAGATACAACCAACACTAATCGTATTTTTAACCAGAACCTTAGTTATGCAAAAGGGTCCTTTGTGCTGCACATGTTACGTGGCGTAGTTGGCGATGATACTTTTTTTGAAATAATGCAAGCATGGTACGATAATCCAAAAACAAAATACGGTGCTGCATATACTTCGGATTTTCAACAAGTAGCTGAAGAGGTTAGCGGATTAAATCTCGAGAAGTTTTTTCAGCAATGGATTTATGGCGAATATTTCCCGGTTTATGCATATGGACATAAGGTTATTGAAACTGATAGTGGATTTAACATCAGCTTAATTATTGACCAGAAACAGACAAATACAGGATTTTTTTGGATGCCGATTGATGTACAAATAATAACTGAATCGGACACGCTTAATTATGTAGTGTGGGATTCGTTGCAATCGCAATCCTTTGAGTTTTCAATTGATCAAAAGCCATTGTCAGTTACACTTGATCCAGATGATTGGATATTAAAAGATTCAAAAAGAAAACTAATAGACCCTCCTTTAAACAAAGGTACTTTGCTTTTAAATGGACTTACATGGAATACTAGCGGAGTTAGGGAAGCATATGAGAACAGGGCGTTTTGGGGTGATGCCCCAATCACTTTTTGGGATTTTTCTAACGAACCAAGCGAGGGGTATCCAAACACCTTGCCAGAGCCATTAGGAATTGGAGATCTGTCAGTCGATATACTAGGTGAATATTCAACTATAATCTGGATATCCAATAAGACACAAAGTGACTTTGATAATTGGCAAAAACTACCAATGATTGACTATTTAAACGAAGGCGGAAACATAATTTTAGCAACCAAATTTGGACAATTTTTTATTGATGATATGATGAGGGAATACCTGGGTATAAACTGGGATGAGAAAGAAAACTCATTAATTAAAAACTACCTGAGTGCATATAGTGGATTAGTGGATATGCCAGTTACTTCCAACATGCCTTTAATAGCTTTGTTTGATACAACAACAGCCAATGAGAATAGTACATTATTATTTAAAACAACTGAAGGTTTTGATAACGCAAAAGGAGCGGGTGTTTGGAGCAATCCTGCAAAAGGCGGTGACTTTGTATACCTGGCTTCAAGACCATGGTTATTTGACAATGATGCACTTAGGGCAAACATGGTTTATATGTTGGACAATTATATGAATGAGCAGGTTGTCTCAATTGAAGAATCAGAGAAAAAAATCATTCCTCAAAAATTTGAGATCAGCAATGTTTATCCAAACCCCTTTAACCCAATTGCCCAAATCGATTTTTCTCTTCCTCAAAGTCGTAACATTACAATTACCATTTTTGACCTGATTGGAAAAAAAGTGGCAACTTTATTAAATAATGTTACCTATAAAGCAGGTAAGCATACTGTTTCATGGGATGCAACAAAACTTGCCAGTGGCCTTTATTTTATCCAGCTCGTGGCGGGTAAAAACATCCAAACACGCAAAGCAATTTTGATGAAATAGTTAAACTAAATGATCCACATAAAAATCCCATTATGAATAATCCTTAATGGGATTTTTTTTAGCACAATCTTTCTAAATACGTTCCAAAATAACTACTTCTATTTGAAATAGTTTTGCTCTCAAAAGAGAAAATAGTTAGAAATATTTTTCTATAGAATATTTTAAAATTTGAAAAATATTAAAATACCCCTTTTTTTTCCTGCCATGAAATGCTTATATTAAAAACCTTGATGTGAAAAAAGCCGGTGTGGAGGAGATAATCCGTACCCGGGCTGGGCTACACCGGCATTTTTTCTTTTAAGTTCCATTTATATCTACCCGGATATAAACTTTGAAATAAACTTCCCATACACATATTGACGATTGCTTAAGATATTATTCTAAAACAAATATTTAGAAGAAGTAAAGAATGACAGAAAAATTAAAAATTGAATTAATTATTTTCGATTTAGATGGGACTTTGGCAGAAACACGACAGGATATTGCTGATGCGGCTAATTACATGCTGGCTCAACTCAAATTGCCAACCTTGCCTGAAGCAACCATTACCAGCTATGTTGGCAATGGCATAAAAAAGCTTATTGAACGTTGCTTGCCAGGCTCAAGCGAATCACTTCGTGAACAAGGCTTTAATTTTTTTGTAGAATTTTATGCAAATCATCTTGCCGATAACACATATCTTTATCCAGGCGTTTTAAACATTTTAAAAGAACTGAGACAGCTTAAGATGGCTGTTCTTAGCAACAAAGCACAACGGTTCACAGAAGAGATTATCCATAAGCTTGATATTGAAAATTATTTTAAGATTGTTATGGGCAGTAATCCTCATTTTCCCAAAAAACCTGCACCTGATTCAATAAATCACATAATTGAAACTTTGGACTGTTCAAAACAAAAAACAATTATAATTGGTGATACTAAAAATGATATTATAGCAGGAAAAGCTGCAAATATTCATACCTGTGCTGTCACTTACGGATTTCGCAGTAAAGAAAAACTGTTAAAATACAATCCAGATTTCATGATAGATTCAATTGTTGAACTTAACGATATTCTTGTGCCAAGTTTTTAACCGCCAAAATAGTTACTTCCAAAACCCAAATTATAAATGCTTTTTTCATTATTTGACCGCTAAATAAAAGTGTAAATTTGTGTTTAAATTTTGTAAAATTGGAATTAATCAAAAAATAGCTATAAGAAGGAAATACCGATGACCGTTACAGAAATACAACAGCTTCAGGAAATGGCCAAAACAATTCGCGGCCTCTCAATAGATGGAATACAAAAAGCAAATTCAGGCCATCCGGGCTTACCTATGGGAATGGCTGACGCTGCATCAGTTTTATGGATGAAGCACTTAAAACACAATCCAAATGATCCAAAATGGATTGACCGGGATCGTTTTGTATTATCTGCCGGGCATGGTAGTATGTTAATTTATAGCCTTCTTCACCTCACGGGATATGACCTTTCTCTTGATGAACTAAAGAATTTCCGCCAGTGGGACAGTAAAACGCCGGGTCACCCGGAATATGGGCACACAGCAGGTATTGAAACAACAACCGGTCCACTTGGCCAAGGTGTCGCAAATGGTGTTGGTATGGCCATTGCAGAAAAAAGGCTTGCTGCACATTTCAACAAAAGTAATGAGACGATTGTTGATCACTATACTTATGTAATAGCTGGAGACGGCTGCATGATGGAAGGCATTTCGCATGAAGCTTGTTCTCTTGCAGGCCACCTAAAACTTGGAAAACTTATTTTACTTTATGACGACAATAATATCAGCATTGACGGTCCAACTGAACTCTCTTTTAGTGAAGATGTTTTAAAACGGTTTGAATCATATAACTGGCATACCCAACGGATCGATGGCCATGACCTCGAATCTGTTAACAGCGCAATTGATAATGCAAAAAACGATAATCGCCCTTCTATAATTGCCTGCAAAACTATTATTGGATTCGGCAGCCCAAACAAGGCTGGTACATCGGGCGTTCACGGTTCTCCACTTGGAGATGATGAAATTATTCTGACAAAAGAAAAATTGGGATTACCAACGGATAAAACATTTTATATATCTGAGGAAGTTTTACAATATACACACACTTCTGCAAACAAAGGTTCTGATGAGCAGGGAAAATGGCAATCACAATTTAAAAACTATAAAAATAACAATCGCGATGCAGCCCATTTACTTAAAAGAATTATGAAAGGCCAGCTCCCTGAAAACTGGCAAGACAATTTACCGGAGTTTGAAGCCGGCACAGCAATGGCAACTCGCTCGGCTTCAGGAAAAGTTTTGGATGCGCTGACCCCAAATTTATTTGAAATGCTTGGTGGTTCAGCGGACTTAACACCTTCCAATAATACTTTCCCCAAAGATGGATTGGCAATTAATCCTGAAAATTTTGATGGAAACTATTTACACTATGGTGTCCGTGAACACGCCACAGCAGCAATTATGAATGGGCTTGCCCTCCATGGCGGAATAATTCCTTATGGCGGGACTTTTCTTGTCTTTTCAGATTATATGCGCAACAGTATTCGTCTTTCTGCAATGATGGGAATCCGGGTAATTTATGTTTTTACTCATGATTCAATTGGCCTTGGTGAAGATGGCCCAACACATCAACCTATTGAACACTTGGCCTCATTAAGAACTATCCCAAATTTAACAGTTATCCGGCCTAGCGATGCTGCTGAAACTATTTGGGCCTGGGAGAGTGCCATCAATAACACATCCGGTCCTACAGCTTTAATTTTGACTCGCCAAAAACTGGCAAACCCGGATAGAAAAAATCTTGCTGCAGCCAGCAATGTTCAAAAAGGTGGTTATATATTTTCAGGAATGGATGACGCAAAAGTGGCCTTAATAGCATCCGGTTCTGAAGTTGAAATAGCAATGGATGCCCAAAAAATTCTCAACAAAAAAGGCATTGCATCACGTGTGATTTCTATGCCGAGCTGTGAACTTTTTGATCAGCAAAACGAGACATACAAGCAAGCAGTATTACCAAAAGAGATGGCGGCAAGAGTAGCAATCGAAGCAGGTTCAGATCAGTCCTGGTACAAATACGTTGGGTCTGAAGGAAAAATTATTTCGATTGACGGCTATGGCACTTCTGCTCCTTACGATGAAATTTATAAACAATTTGGACTGACAGCAGAAAATGTTGCTGAGCATGCAATTAGCTTAATAAAATAGTATTCTTATGAGTGTGTGTTAACAGAACTAACGGATTTTATATGCCAAGAAAAAATAGAAAAATCGCCCCCTCCATTTTATCTGCAGATTTTGCCAAACTTGGAGAACAGGTAAAACTTGTAGAGGATGGAGGCGCCGGTGTAATTCATGTTGATGTAATGGATGGCCATTTTGTCCCAAACATCACAATCGGCCCTTTTATTGTAAAAGCATTAAGGCCTGTTACACAACTTCCTTTAGATGTTCATCTGATGATTGAAAATCCTGGTGACTATATTGATGCATTTGCCAAAGCCGGTGCAGATTATTTAACGGTTCATGAAGAAGCGTGTACTCATTTACACAGGGTTATTCAATCCATAAAAGAAAAAGGTGTAAAAGCAGGCATTGCGTTAAATCCACACACGCCTGTTTCCTCAATTGAAGAAATTGTAGAAGATATCGATCTTATTCTAATTATGTCGGTGAATCCGGGATTTGGCGGTCAGAAATTTATTTCGAATGCATTAAACAAACTTCGGCAAACTCAACAGCTTTTAAATGACCGCGGTTTAAACCACATTGAAGTTGAGGTAGATGGCGGTGTAAAAATTGATAACATAAAGGAAATCTCTGACGCCGGTGCTGAAATTATCGTTTCCGGTTCCGGGATTTATAATACTGAAAACCCGGCAGCAACAATTCAGGAAATGCTAAAAATTGTTAATGACTAAGATGTATTATATCTCGGCTATTCGCTCATATCAGAGTTGATCATTTCATCGCTTGCAATTAAATATTTTTATTTCCATATTTTCACATCCGCCAGGATGGCTCACCTAAAACTCTCCGCTTTAAAAGGAATTTCCAATCGTAAACATCTCGAAAGGAAATTGTTATGTTCAAAACTTTTAAGCTTTTTATAGCAACCTGGATATTAATCTCATCAGTTTTATCAGCGCAAGACCGTACTATTTTAGTACCAAGACAAGTTCCAGGCGCCCCTTTTTCATACAATGATCAAAATGAAAATTTTGGTAAAGCTTATCGCTGGTTTCATGAAGGCGTAATTGACAGTGCCGTTGATAACTTGAAAAACGTAATTGCAAATTCCGGTTATTCGATCGACCCAAAGGCATATTATGTTGTGCTTGCTCATTTTAGTGATTCGTTCGCGCCAATCGGAATTATTCACGGCGAGCAAACAGATTTTTTTAACACCCGCTTATATGGCCTGGAAGAAGAAAATCTTTATTATGTTTTTATTTCGCAAACGGAGAACGCCCCTTCGTTTCTATCAGTTATGGCTACTGCCAAAAATTCTCCATTTATGGAAAACTTACCCGGTTTTTTGGGACTTGTCGGGTTATTAGGTCAACCCGTTGCTTTGCAGAGTAATGAAAATACTGTCTGGGTGGACGTGCGCCGTTTTTCACTACCAAAGGTTTATCAGGATTTTAGCGACCTTTCTTTTCTGGTAAAAAAACAGCTTTCAGATGAAAGCCCATTGGCAACAATTGTATTTGATAATACTGCCAAAGAAAGATGGAGCTATGGATTTGCAATGGCCCTAACCAGCGTTCGAGATGTGGATTTGGTTGTCGGCAGTGATGGAACCATAATTGTGCGCCCAAAACCGGAGGCTGACCTTGCGGGATTTGCAGTAATTAACTATCATTTTCAGGCGATCGATACTAAAGCAAAATCATTTGGAAATTCGTTTCATTTGCTTGGTGGTTTTAGGCTGGCAGAGATATTTGAGCCAATTATTGGGGTTGGAGGTGGTGTGTCACTTGGAATAATCGATTTACATGCTTTTGTTGGTTATAGCTTTGAGTTTACAAATAGTTTAAAAAAGGGATTTGAGATAGGTGATACGGTAACTTCAGATACAAGCCCATTTAAAAGTAAGGTTCGTGGAAAGCCGCGTTTTGGAATTGAGATAAAACTAAACTAAAAAAACCCTCCCGTTTGGGAGGGTTTTAGTATTATTAACCACCTGCAACTTCAGATTCAGGTTTTGGCATTTCTTTTATGACAACATCGCCAGCCCGATCCAGTGGTAAATCACCAAGCTTATCATAATGGCGCATATCTACCCACCTATGCCCTTCCATAAAAAGCGAGTATCTCTTTTCATGTAAAAGTTGGTTTAAAGCATCACCTGCCGACATGGATGTAACATCAACACCCGCTAATCCTGCCGCAGCACGCACAACATTGATATCAGTTTCTGCTGTACCATTGTTACCTAAACCAATATTAGCTTCCGCTCTCAATAGTAACAATTCTTCATTACGGATAATAGAAATCTTATCAAATAAATCAGAAACTATTGTTACAGCTAATGTGCTTGTTAAACTATTAAAAGATCCGGTTAAAGAATCCGGTCTTTCCAGAACCTTAGAGCTGAATCGCGTATCTCCTGCTTCTGCATCGGTTTTAAAACTTGGATGTGCGTATAATTTCAGTCCGGTGCTTAAAGGATCTTCCCAAAGACTATTATTCTGATCACCTGCTCCGGATGTATAAACATGGTACGCGCCTAAATCCATCGCCGCAGTTTCATCAATGAAAGAATCATCCAATGTTGTTAACGCTTCTGCCCATTTACCTTGTAAAACAAGGACTCTTGCTTTAATTGCCCTGTTAAATTCTGCCAAAGTAACATCATCAAATCCTGATGATAAGGCGTAGTTGGCTGTTCCCCCTGAAGTCAGGTCAGCATATCCAAGATCCAGGCGTCTTTCAATTTCTGTATATGCCTCGGCTTTAGATACAAACGGTGTATTTACATCCTCTGAGAATACAATTTTAATACCATTGTCATTTGTGAAGTTCAATAACATCAATAGTTGATACCCAATGATGGTATGAGCAAATCCTGTAGCTTGCTTATCATTAGAGTAGGCATCCAAGATAACTGAACTGGTTTTAATAACCCTATAACAAGACTGCCAATGACGGTTAAGTAAAAAGCCACCTTCATCGATTGGGCCTGTTAATAACTCACCGGTATAACGTGGATCAGCTACTTCAAAGTAGTACGCGTTACGACCAAATGTCTCAACCACACGAAGATATATCTCAAGCTCATTACGCATTTCAGATTCTGAACCGGAAACAAGCCTTTGAATATCAGGAGGGTTATCTAAATCAGGATCATTTGGATTTGGAAAATCAAGATTTTTGCAACTATTTAGCCCAAGGCTTATTAAAAAGGTAGCCAAGAGCGTAACAAATATATTTCTTTTTATATAATTCATATTAGCTATCCTCCCTAGTTAAGACCTAATGATACATTAAAATAAATACTTCGTGCTGATGGAAATGGAATTACATCAACTGAGCGACCAATCGCAACATTACCGAAGTTACTGACTTCCGGATCGTATCCTGAGTAATCAGTAATTACAAATAGATTACGTCCGGAAATACCTACATTTAAAGACGACACCAATCCGTTAAACCAACTATTGACAAATTCTTTGTCTACGTTATAGGTTAAACTGGCTTCGCGCAATTTGATATATGTTCCATCTTCAATCCATGGACCGGTACCAAAATCACCACGTAAGCGGGGTGTTATTTCCCCAATCTTAATACCGTCATCATCAAGTACATCAACTTTTTCTTTTTCCCAATCATCGCTCACTTGACCTAAATCTGTCAAAAAACGACCAAGGTTAATTACATCACCACCTTGTTTCCAATGAAACAAGAAACTCAGGTTAAAATTGCCATAAGAAAAACTATTTGAAAAGCCCATTTCGAAGTCAGGTGTTTCATCTCCAAAATCAACAACATTTCCATCGGCGTCATTGCCAATAATTGATGTTGGTGATTTTCCTTCTTCAATTCGGTAGGTTCCCAATGATGTCGCAAATCCACCTTTATTAAAGGGATCAACATTTAGCTTTGTGATTTCTGATTCTGTTTTTGAAAAATTTATACGTGTATCCCAGCGCATATCAGCGGTTTTAAGGGGAGAAGAAATTACAGAAAGCTCGAGACCTTTTGTTTCCATTTCACCGGCATTTGAAAATTTTTCTTGAAACCCGGATGAAAGAGGTAAGTCTGAAATTAATATCAGATCTTCAATAGTTTGCATATAATATGAAAACTCAATACCAACTAATCCTTCAAAAAATGAAGCATCTACACCAAATTCAGTTTCAGTCGTTCTTTCGGGTTTAATATTTGGATCGCCAACTTGCGTTCTTGGTATCAAGCCCGGTTGTCCATCAATATTTGCTGTTGTAAATGATCTGTATTTTGCAGCTGGAATCGGCGAATTACCGGTTTGCCCCCAAGCTGCCCTAAGTTTAAAATCATTACTTATATCATTTAAACCTTCCCAGAAATCATATTCTGACAGCCTTATTGAACCAGAGGCTTTGGGATATGTGAAGAACTTGTCAACATCGCCATGAGCGCTACTTCTATCCGCTCTTAAGCCAAAAGTTAAATATATTTTTTCTTCCAGACTTATTTCTTCCTGAAAGAAAACGCCTTGATCATATCTTTTGTTGATTGTTTGATAAGTTGCATTTCTTGCTGCCAAATCAACATTGGATTGTCCGGCTGGAATATTATGTGCTTCAACAACTGTATTATCTACTTTTTCATTTTCAATCTGAAAACCTGCAGAAGAATTAAAAACCATATCTTCCATTGCCATACTATGTGCAAAACTAAAATAAGCAGTAGTGTTTAGCCCTCTTGTTTCTCCATTTATAGAAGTAACAGGCTCACCACTTGCCTTTTCGAATTGCAGCTCAGCCGGCGCATAGAGTTTGTTAAATTGAGAATAATAATCAAATCCACCTTGAAATATAAAATCAAGATTTTGTGTAGAACCACGTAACAAGTTATAAGTCAGTTTTGCTGAGTTCATCGCTCTGTAAACTGTTTCTCTATTGATTAACGCATCGCGTGTGTGGATTGGGTTAGAACCACCGGGTCCATCCGGGTAAACACCATTTTTAGGTCTCAAATCAACAAAACCTGGAGTAAAAGCTAAAGAAACACCGAATGTCGTTCCGGAATTGTCATTGCCTGTAATTGCACGATTAGCTTCGGTGTTGATAAAACTGGAATAAGTATCAAGTTTTAATCTCGGACTAAAACGGTGAGAAAGGTTTATTTTACCTGATAATTTTTCGTATCCAGTATTTTTAACAATTCCATCTTCATTTTTGCGTAAGCCTGAAATATAAAACTGTGTATTTTCAGTTCCACCAGAGGCCGATATTGATGATTCTGATAATAAGCCGTTTTCGCCATAAATGATATCTTCATAATCTATATTACCATTTTGACGAAAAAGATCACCGCCACCCTCTTGATAGGCTTCTGCTGTTTCAGCATTAAATTTTCTTGCACCAATGGTATTCAAAATTGAGCTGTATCCAGTTCTTTGACTTACATTGATTTTTGTTTTACCGGCACTTCCCTTTTTCGTTGTAATAATAATTACACCATTTGAAGCTTTCGCACCATAAATTGCAGCGGCACTAGCGCCTTTTAAAACCTCTACATTTTCTATATCATTGGGGTTGATGTCAGCAATTCTGTTTACCGGTTGGCCCTGAGGTCTGCTACTTCCAGCTCCTGCTGCTTCCGTAATTCTATCAATCCCGGACTGTGTGGCAGAATTATTAACAATCATACCATCCACTACATAAAGCGGCTCCGTCTTACCCTCGATGGTTGAAACACCACGCAGATTAACAAATACTCCACCACCTGGTGCACCCGTATTTTGGCTTACCACCATGCCTGGCATTTTGCCTGCCATAGCAGATTCAACACTTTGCGTAGGAGCACCTAATAGTTCATCTGAATTTATGGAGCCAACTGAGTTAGCCAGGTTTTGTCTTTTTACAGAGGTTGCAATACCTGTTACAACAATTTCTGATGTACGTAAAATATCCTCATACAAAGTAACAGAAATACCTGTTGATTTTACAGAAATATTAACTTCTTCAGTACGATACCCTACAAAAGAAAAAGTTAAGGTTCTTTCTGCTCCATCTAAAAACGGTACATGGAAAGAGAAAAGACCATCAATATCGGTAGATGTACCGATAAAAGTCCCTTTAAGTTGAATATTAACACCCGGAAGTGGCTCATTGTTTTCGTCCACTACGCTGCCACTAATTTTCACTTCTTCAGCAGGCTCATTTTGTGCAAATACACCTGTTGTAAATATAAGTAGTGAAAAAAGTGCTAAATATAGTCTATATAATTTAGTCATGCTTACTCCTCTCAATTGTTAATATGCCTCAAGTAATTTATAATTTTGGTGAGTAGGCTTTACGGGCCCCGAGTATATAGGTTATGGAAGGGAAAGCATTTCCCTGCTATGATATATGTCATTGGTTTTGGTCGTTGGTTGAAAGCGAGATTCGAAGTAAAGTATACATGAATAGCTTTATAAAAGCAACCTTGCTATTTATTTCACTTATTCAGTCCCAAAACTTGATTTTATTATAAATAAAAAAACCACAATTCCCAGAGGGGGTCAAGGAATTGTGGTTAATATATAAACCCGAAAAACAATCGGGAATTACCAGGGAATGGAACCCTTTATATATATAGTGTAAATGAAATTGAAAAATGGTGCAGTAAAAATAAAAAAAGTTGTTTTTTAAAAGAAATATAGCTTTAAGATTGTTTTATTTGCCTATTTAAGCGCTTTTGGTAAAAAACCAAAACTAATAATCCCGCAAAAATAAATAATACTAAAACCAACATATTATTTGTTTCTGTTTTTATTCTCGAACTATGGATTGTACCAGCATCTCCATATAAACTGAATGCCGCCCAAAAAAATGGATGGGAGAAGTAGTTGTTATTTTTATTTCTTAAATACATTCTTTTGGCTTCACCAACTGCTTCAATTTTAGAAAGCTTCTTTTGATTTATATTTTCATAAAAAACTGGTATCAAAGAAGCACTTTGCATATCATCAATTTTCCATAATGTCATTAAAACCGATCGTGCACCGGAGTTTAAAAACAGACGGGGTAACCCCATTACACCTTCAGCTGAAACGATCTTTCCACGCCCACTTTCGCAGGCACTTAAAGTGACTAGATCACAATTTAAATCTAACTGGCTAATTTCAAAGCCTAATAAAAAACCGTTATCAGATAAATCGTTGGGCAATGTCAAAACCAAGCCGGAAAATAAATCAAATACTGTATCAATAAATGCATGTGTAGCAAAATGGATAATTTTGGCTGAACTAAGCCGGTTCTCGAAGTTTCCTTTTACGGCTTTTTCACGATTAAAAACAACTGCATCTTCGTAATATTCTTTTATTGATTTAATTTCGGCATTCGAATACATCAAAGGTTCAAAAGACCAACCGGAGTGATTAATTATTTCTTGGTTAATTTTATATTCAAGATTAAAATGTGGATTGGCAATTAAAAAAACATCTTTATTTTCATTTCTTTTTTTGAATGCTTTGATAATATTTGCTGATGGCAAGTATGAAAAATTGTACTTTTGAATTAATAGCTTCTCTAAATAATCTTGTTGTCCATTTATTGAATATATAGAGTATTCCGGAGCATCGTACATTAAAATATCGAACGGAAAATTGAGTACATTTTGGTCAGGGATAATAATTACATTTTTAAGAATATTTATGTTTTTTTCAATTTGGTCCCAAAGTGATAAATAAACTGAATGTGACAATTTTGCATTAAACACAAGATTTTTTATTTCCGAGTTATTAAAAGCGGATTCAAATAGTTTCTTGATATTGTTTTGTAATGAATCTGGATTAATATTCAAATCAATTACTTTTGTATTTTGACCATCCAAATAAATTGCAAATTGATCATGTTCGTTTACTGTATAAATAATGGAACATGAGTTATTGTCGGATAAATATTTTTGGTATTCATTCCGGGTTATCGTTTTGAAAGAGGCAGCATCGTCTTTTATTATTTCAACCTGTTTTGAAACTAGTGTATATTTTAATCTATCTAACTCTTCAATAGTCCCTGGGCCTGTTTGCTCAAGAGTTCTAATACTTTTATAAAAATCATCAATTTTCTCCATGCTTGCCAAATACGGATTTGTACTTGGTAAATTCAACCTACTAGCGTTTTCAAATAATGACCTGGAGCGGGAAATGTTGATGTATTTAAACAAAGAATCAAAGAGAGAAATATTATTAGTTTTCTTGTAAAGCGTTTTGTAAATCCTTGCAATACTTAACGATTTCGAATAGTCTCTACTGTTAAATCCAATTCGAAACCTACTTATATTAATTTTTCCTTTTCGTTCTTCTGTTAGCTTTAGAGATCGCTTATAATAAAAAAGTGCTGAGTTTAATTCATTTGTTTTGTAGAAAAGATTGCCGATTCTACTATTTTTCATTATTTCAAGACCAATATCATTTTCAGTATCAATTGAATCAACCAGCGACATGTACTCAAACGCTTTTTTATATTGACCAAGCTGGGTTTCTAATTTTACCAGAGCTAACAAATTGTTCAAAGCATAATATTGAATATTGTTTTCATCTGCAATTCTATGCCCGATTAAATAATGTTTTCTCGCAAGTTGAAAATCTTTTTTAAGAAAATAACAATTTCCAATTTGATTGTAATTATAAGATCTAAACTCAGGTACCTTGCTGGATTTTAAGTTGACAAGACTTTGATTTGATTTTTTATAATATGTAATGGCCTCATCATATTTTTTCCCTTTCTTTGCCAAATCAGCCAATGCTTCATAAAAACTGTGCAAGTATGGAGTATCTTTTTCTTCTAGTGATATTTTAATGGCTTTGTTTAAAAGTTGTTTTGCCAGATCATATTGGTCTAAATAGCTATAGATCTTAACACGCAAAGTATAAATTAGTAATCGGCGTTTTATATTGGGATTTTTTAAAGTTGATTTTTCAGCAGCTGTCAAACTCTTAAGCGCCGAACTATAGTCATCATTTAAATAATGAATTACTGCAACATAATAGGAAGTATTAAAAATCAGCTCGCTGGCCTCCAAATGTTTTTCAACTTCAATTGATTGTTGAAAAAAATAATGTGCTTTGCCCCGATTATCCATTAGATAATACTGATATCCCAGGCGGAAAAATGCATTATAAAGTAAATGATTATTTTTTGCTTTCTTTCCAATTCTAATAGCTTCCGTATAATACTTAATTGCATTTTCCAATGAATCAGTTGAGTGTTTTTGACCTCGTTCAATTTTTTTAAATGCCCACTCTATTGAGTCTTTAGCTGAGGAAACTTGGGGATAAGTAGAAGTTGTAAAAAATAAAATAGTTGTGATTAATATTATTTGAATTTGTTTTTGCATGAGCCGAAGATACTCTTTTGCAAAAAAAAAAGCTACTTATTCAAGCAGCTTTTTTAATGTAGTTAATTTTCCGGTGGTGGATCTTCATCTACCGGTGGTTTTGGATCCTCATCTTCTCTAAAATATGCGATCAAATTATTAAAATCGTATCTAAGCATATTGCCCCCTTATTTGGGTTATTGGTTAATATGTTCTTCAAGAACAATTCTTTTACTGTACATTGTCGATTCTGGATTTATATCCTTTAATAATCTTTTTGACTGGTCCATATTTTTGTTTAATGCAAGTGACAAAGCAAAATAATACTTTGTTGTATCGTTATCCAAATGCATTTCTTTAAAAATATTTATCGCCTTAGATAGTGATTCTTTCTTTTCTCCTTCAGCCAATTTTTTATTTTCTGACAAAGCCAAACTCAAATAACTGATTGCACTGTACAATTTTAATTGCTGTTCTTCTTTTCCGGCAAACCCATTACGTTTTCTTAGATCCGGTAGCTTGTCTTCAATTATCTTCCATTCTTCCAAAGCAAGTTCATAATCCTGGACTAAATAACTTGCCATTCCCTGTTTAAAATGCTGTCTGAATAATTTGTAATCAGGATCGTTGCTATCTTCTACCAAAGCATTACCACGTAAACTTTTAGTCTGGTAATTTAATGCAGATTGGGAATCAAAGTTATATAAGTCATCCAAGTCTTGCTGTAACTCAATAGGAAGAATAAACAATATCAGAAGAATTGCTGCCGAGGCAAGAATACCGGAAACAATTGCATTTCTATTTACAAACCTATTTTTTCCAGGTTTATTATAATTTCTGATATCTTCTTTTTTAACCATCTGGCCTGCAAGCTCAGAATCAGTTTGGCTGAAAAATGTAGATGAAAGATTCTGCTCGGTAAAAGTCTTAACATGCATATCAATTTTTCGAAGTAGCTTTATATATACTTTTTCTGATTCTAAAATTGCCTGCTTTAACACAAGTGCTTTTTCATTTCCTAAATTGCCGGAAAGAAAAAGACCCATGCATTTTTCAATGTAAGAGTAGCTAATATCAATATCAGGATTTGTTTCTGTTTCTAATTTGGGCAATTCTTTCATTTTTGTAAAAAGCCCATAAACAGGATGTTCTGTTTCAAAAGGATATATATCTGTTTTACCTTTTAGGTATTCACAAATACCCATGTAATTATTTTTTGATGCTGTCATTTAGTCCTCAGCATATTTTTCTCTTTTAAACCATTATACGTTAATAAAAAATCATTTAAAATTCGGCTAAAGCCTTCAAACCAATCAAAATGGTTGTTCAAAGAATTTGCAAGTTTATAACAATCTTTATCTGTTGTATCTACAAGAAAAAGATTTAGAAAAAAGTCCAAATGCTCTTTTTGATCAATGTTATCTATTCTCAGCACATCCCGGGCAATAAATAATAAATCCTGAAAGTCACGCTTTTTCTGTAATTCTATGGCTTGTTCTTTTAACTGGTTTAAATACTCCAAATTATTTTTACTTAAATTTTCTGAATAATCCCTTCCGAAAACTTTTTCAGAACGAAGATAAGCAAGTGCTTGACCTAAAGTTAAATTCTCAGATTGGAGTATTTCCATAATTTTCCTTTTTGCCCTTTATATATATAGTGTAAATTAAATGGCAAAATGGTGCAGAAATTTATAAAAAAGATACATTTTTTTTAATTCGGGTAACGATACTTTTAATGGAATCGTGGGTTAAATGGTTATAACAAGGGTGTTCTGTAATTTGCTCGGTTGGAAATCCAAACCATACATTTAACAGAAAAATATTTATATCCCGCTCAAGGTTTTTGGTAGAGTTGGGTAATTCACTTCGCAATGTTTCTACCATAAATTCATGCAGTTCCCACATGATAATATCTTCGTGTCCCTTTTTTAACAAAGGTATATCCAGAATATCAACTTCACTGATATTATTTTTAAAAACCCGTTTGAGATAAATACTGCAAGTACGGTTACATACAACCTGAAGCCAGGCAATAAATTTTTTTTCAGAATCCTGGTTCTTAAAATCCGCGAGATTTTTATTTATCATTATCAATACTTCAGAAAGAACGTCATCCAGAACATCTCTTTTTTGAAGTTGCAATCGGGACAAACTCCATTGATTGCAGCTGCGTTCAATAAAATAAAATATCAGCTTCTTATATCGCCTAAAAAACTCCCGCCAGGCCAATTCGCGCTTTGACCCATCGATATCGGTACAATAAGTAATAAGTTGTTTTAAAGTGAATGAACTTGCTGGCATATTATAATTTATTAGGTAAGAAGATGATTTGGAATAATCATAAAAATACAAAAAAACGGTGTTATTTTAAATAAAAAATAAATTCAAATACATTTAATTTTTAGCATGTTTTTGAAAACTTAAATAGACAGGACCTTTTTCTACTAAAAATTCGCATCAAGCCGTTTTTTAAATCCCCAAAATTTGCTAAATTCATAGCCCTCGTATTTTGGGATTATTCCAATGGATAAAATAAGATTGAAAAACATTGTCTTTTACGCGCACCACGGCTATTACAAAGCAGAACGCGAACTGGGACAAAAATTTGAAATTGATATAGAAGTTGCATGCAGCCTGCGCGAAAGTGCAATTAGTGATGACCTTGACAAAACAATCGACTACAGTAATATTTATGATATTGCCAAAAAAAGCTTTGAGCAATACAAATTTAAGTTGCTGGAAACAGTAGCGGAGAAAATGGCTGGCGAAATTTTAAAACTTTCTGGAATCAAATCTGTTTTAATAAAAGTACGTAAACCACACGTTCCTATGAATGGATTGTTGGATTATGTGGAAATTGAAATTGAGAGGGAAAATTAACTTTTCATCAATTCAGGGTACCGTAAAGTTTTTATGATATATTATTTGTCCTTAGGAAGCAATGTTGGTAACAGACTGGAATATTTACAAAATGCGGTGGTCGGCTTAAATCACATCGGGCAGATTAAAAAAAAATCTTTCGTTTATAGCAGCGAACCAATTGGCGATAAAAACCAGGCAGAATTTTTTAATGCTGTGGTTAAATTAGAAGCAGAAATTGAGCCAAATCTGCTGTTAAAAAAAATCAAACAATTGGAAGAAAATATTGGCCGAACCAAAACTTATCGCTGGGGGCCAAGGGAAATTGATATTGATATCATCGAGTATTCTGGCCCGGAAATTGACACTGAAAAATTAGCTATTCCGCATATACAAATGGAAAAACGCAAATTTGTATTACTGCCATTATTGGAAATTGAAAAAGGATTTAAAACGCGGACCGGGCAGACGATTGATCAAATTCTGCTGCAAAACGAGGATAAAAGCTTAGTGACACCTGCAAGGCATATTTGGTAAAATGAAACGTACTAATTTTAAATATATTGCAATTGAGGGTGTTATCGGGGCAGGAAAAACAAGCCTGGCAGCTAAATTAGCAGATTGGTATGGCGCCCACCCGGTTATGGAAGAGTTTGAAACAAATCCATTTTTAGGGGATTTTTATACAGACCGAAGGCGATATGCTTTTCAGACTCAGATCTTTTTTTTGCTAAGCCGTTTTCGCCAACAGGAACAATTAAGGCAGTATGATTTGTTTCATTCTAAAATAATCAGCGATTATATTTTTCAAAAAGACCGTATTTTTGCAACAACGAACCTTTCAGAAGCTGAGATGAAACTTTATGACGGACTGGCGCGAATAATGGAACAGCAAATTGCAGTCCCGGATTTTGTTATTTATCTTAAAACATCAACTTCACGTTTAATGGCCAATATCCGTAAAAGAAACCGTGATTATGAAAAAGATATGAGTGAAGAATATATTAATACCTTGAATGAATTATACGACTCATTTTTTGCTCATTATTCAAAAACGACACTTATAACAATTAATATGGATGATGTTGATTTCATTAATTCAAAAGCTGATTTCCGAGATATAGTTAAACAAATTTCGAAAATCACAGAAAAATAAGTTCATGATTCAACTTTAAACAGAGATAAAAATGTTTTTTAAAATTATTATATTTACAATTTTGGGATACTTTCTTTTCAGAACATTACGCCAATTTTTATTGGGCCCTTCTGCCAAATCACAAGCAAAGCAAAATAAAAGCGCTGTCAGGGACGATGATTTTCAGCAAAAAAACAAATCTAAGATAGAGGACGCTGACTTTGAAGAACTCGAATGACATGTCATCAGGAATTATTGAATCGACCTATGCTTTAACCCAGGCACAATTGCAGAAAATACTTAAATTGATGCAATTTGTCGGCGGTAGCACATCCACAAAATCATTGATAAAAAAAATGGTGCCCGCGTTACAGGAAATTGTACCATGCGGGAAAGCTATCATCTGGATTTATTCTGCAAAAAAAGAAAAGCTTTGGACACTTGTAGGCAAAAGCCGTTTTGAGGTTTCTCAGGCAAAGTGCATCGCAGGACGCACAATAAAAGCCGGCCACCATATAAATCTATCCAATCCAGAACAGGATGCATCATATCTTGAAAAAACAGATTCCATGCCAGGAGCAAAAACAGGCCACATTCTGTGCTTCCCAATGAAAACAAAAGCAAATAAGGTAGTTGGTGTCCTTCAAATCATGAACACGGTTGTTCATCCGATAACGCCAACAGTTGTCAATTTGATTAGCGAATGGTCCAGGATTGCCGCCGGATTGTTTACATCGACTTTAAAAAATGATGAAATAAAAAATGCCTTTGATTCTTTTGTAGACACCATTTCGCATGCGCTGGACACCCGTGATTATATCCTTGCAGGGCACTCCCGCCGTGTAACACTTTATGCGATGGAACTGGCCAAACAGATGGGGCTTACTACGGCAGAAAAAGAAATTTTACAATATGCCGGCCTGCTGCACGATATCGGCAAAATTGGAATTCCTGAATTAATTTTATTAAAAGATAAACGTCCTACCGGTGATGAATTTCAACTTTTTAAGCGCCATGCCACACTAACCCGGGAGCTGCTATCAAAAGTACAATTTCCGGAACGGCTGAACGGCATTGTGGAAATTGCAGCCACCCATCATGAGCGTGTAAACGGAACGGGTTACCCGGATGGATTAAGCAGTGAACAAATACCGCGTGGTGGAAAAATTCTTGCTGTGTGTGATGTGTTTGATGCACTAACTTCACGCAGGCCTTATGCCGATCGTTTGCCCATAAAAGAAGTAGTGGAAATTTTGGATGCTGAAACCGGAGAAACGTTTGAGCCATTCTCTGTTTATCATTTCAAAAATATTACACTTGATAGGGTTATCCAGATTATTGAATACGGCCATACAGAGGCAATTGATAAAAAGGATTTGAAATACCTGAGCGGTTTCGCATTAAATGATTTGGTAAACCTGGACAAGTTTAAAAGCGATGATCAACAACGGGTTGAAACCACTTTTATGCGCTATTATTCACGTATTTACAGGGGATAGTTTTTTGACTTTTATTTAACACGGAGGCGCCGAGAACTCAGATGGAAAAAGAAAATAAACTTTAACTAGCTCATCCGCCTAAACATACAAATACCATTTTGCGAATTTCCAAGCCACAAAAATAATTGTACTTCCAATAGTTATCCACAGAGTTTTATTTTTTAAAAACCAAATGAAAATAACTTGCCCTAATCTCAATTTTTTCCATATATTTACAGGCAATAATCAGGCCGAAATTTATTTTCCAGAGTAAACTATATTTCAATATAAAATGAATCATTTAATAAAAGGGACAGTGTTTTGAAAAAAAGCCGGACAATAAAAAATGCAAAAAGAGATCTTAGAAAAAAATGGTATTCAATTAAATATAAAAACTCCAATCCCGGTAGTGTTGGCTGGTTAATTAAAACAGAAATTAAGTATGGGGGGTTACATACAGGGATAAAGCGAAATAAGGTTAGTGATAAAGATCCACGATCAGAAGAAAAATTGAAAATTGGTGGGATGAGAGGTGGAGACAGGATGTTTCACCACAATTATGCCGGAAAATATTCAAAATATCTTTTACCATATGTTGATAAAACAGATAAAATTGTGCTGGTAGAGGTGGGATTTTGAAAGGAACAGGGTTAGCTATCTGGTCCGAACTATTTACGAATATAAGAATTTTGGGATTGGATATTGATCTTGGTCATATTAACAACAATATGGATAATCTTAAAAAATTAGGTGCTTTTGAAAAGAATGATATTGAATTACATGAGTTTGATCAATTTGAAGAAAATATAGAAAAACTAAAAACAGTTTTAAATGACGACAAAGTTGATATTTTTATCGATGATGGATTTCATTCCAATGAGACCATTTTAAATACATTAAAAAGCGCACTACCACATTTGGCAGAAAAATTTGTTTATTTTATTGAAGACAATAAAAATGTATATAAAGAAATCGAAAGGCTTTACCCGGAATTAAAAATGGATGTTAAAGGTCAATTGACAGTTTTATCGCGCTAAATAGATACAGCCTTAGATTTTTTTTACAAACAATTCCAAGCCATCAATTTTTTGCACAATTAGCTTGTCATCTTTAATGACCGGGTTTTCCGAACGTGCTTTCCACAGCTCACCATTTATACTCACCATACCCTTTTCTTCAAAATCTTCTACAGCAATACAGGATTTTCCTTTAACATTGGCGTAATCTTCCGGACTGTGCACAATGTAAGCCGTCCAGGTATAATGAAACATTATCACATCTTTAATAATTGCCCCGGCCATTACAACCCAAACAATCCAAAAAGGAAATTCTAAAAAATGATGGATAATAATCAGCACAAGGAAAGTAACAAGCAACTCGGGAATTTGGAAAAGGATGTAGCGTTTTATAGTATCTTTTTTTGCCATAAAATAGAATTGAAAACTTTGGAGGTTTTCTTTCTCTTTATCATACTCATACTCTTACTCGCATTTGTTTCTTAAATAATTTGATCAAGAGCATGAGTATGATTAGAGTAGGACTATATTTATTCAAATAGTTCCAGGATATCTTCTTTGTTTAGCGATTTAAAGAAAGTCTCTTCAGTAGAAATAAGCGATTCTACCAAAGCCCGTTTGCTTTCCTGCATTTTAACAATCTTCTCTTCCACACTGTTCAAAGAGATTAATTTATAAGCAAAAACTTTTCGTGTTTGCCCAATGCGGTAAGCGCGGTCAGTGGCCTGCATTTCCACGGCCGGGTTCCACCATGGATCAAAATGGATTACATAATCGGCAGCAGTGAGGTTTAACCCGGTACCACCTGCTTTTAGGCTGATTAAAAATGTTTTAACTTCATCTACTTCCTGAAAATTCTTTACAGGAGTCGCCCTGTCTTTTGTAGAACCATCGAGATAAGAATAGACAATACCGGTTTCATCAAAATAGCGTTTTATAATTTGTAACATCTGCACAAATTGGCTAAAAATAAGCACCTTATGGTTTTCAGAAATAATCTCCTCAACCATTTCCTTTAGTGCTTCAAATTTCCCGGAGCTTTCATTGAAAGACTTTGTCACCAAACCGGGATGACAAGCAATCTGGCGAAGTTTTGTCAAACCTTCCAATACTTTAAATTTGGATTTATTAACCCCTTTGGATTCAATTTCTTCCATAATATTATCGCGGTAGCTAATGCGCCATTTGTCGTACAAAGCCTGTTGTGCTTCCAGCATTGGAGAATGTGTAATACTTTCTACTTTTGGTGGCAATTCTGTCGCAACATCTTCTTTGGTGCGCCGAAGGATAAAAGGGAAAATCAGCCGTTTCAAAGTATCGGCTACCTGTACATTTTTATCTTTCTCAATCGGGCGCATAAATGAGTCTTTAAAAAATGCCTGGTCACCTAATAATCCTGGGTTTACAAAAGCAAATTGCGACCATAGATCCATGGTATTGTTTTCAACAGGCGTGCCTGTTAATGCCAGGCGGCTTTGCGCTTCCAAAAGACGAACTGCTTTTGACGTTTCAGATTGCGGATTTTTAATGTTTTGTGATTCATCCAGAATAACATAAGTAAAACGCATATCCTTAAGAAAGCTGACGTCCCGCCGCAAATGGCCATAGGTTGTTAAAACAAGCTGATATTTTTTTAAACGGCGAATATCTTTGGAACGACGTGTTCCATAGTGGACAAGATGAGTTAGATCCGGTGTAAAACGGGCTATTTCATTAACCCAGTTAAACACAACGGAAGTAGGTGCAATGATCAAGCTGGTAGATTTTGGATTTTTGGCAGCCACGTTCAACAACAAAGAAAGTGCCTGAATAGTTTTACCAAGTCCCATATCATCCGCAAGCAGGCCGCCAAATGAAAACTCTTTTAAAAAGTTCATCCAGTCATAACCGGCTTTTTGGTAATCTCGTAATTCCCCTTTAAAATTTGCAGGTAAAGAATATGTTTTTATTTTTTCAAACGTATCGAGTTTTTTCAGTTTATCCTGGCTCATTACGTCCAGTTTTTTATGATCCGCCTCAGCCAATAACCTGTCCACAAAAGTCATGTGGTGGTTTTCAAAACGGATTGAATTGTCATCCACTTTACCAAAGTTGATGATATAATTAAATTTCTCAATCAGTTTTTCAGGAAGACGTGCAATACTTCCATCACGCAGTTTTATATACTTTTTATTGGCGCGTAGGGCTTTCTTTAACTCAGATAAGCTTACGGGAATACCATCGAACTCCAGGTTTAATTCTATATCAAACCAATCTGTTTCCGATGATATATTTACACCAAAATCACCTTTGGCACGTTTCACCCTAAACCTAACCAAGCTCTCTTCACCCATTATAACAAAGCCATCATTAGCGAGCGCAGGCAAACCGTCAAACAACCACTCCAGTGAATCTTCAAAGGTGGCATAAAACAATCCCGGAGTATCTTCAACAATACCGCTATCCAATACTTTATCCCGTTGAACCTGCTCCATATCCAAATCGCGATGAACCCTGATAATTTGCCGGGTTTCATTGTCATATTGCAGATATTGATCATTACTCTGGCTGAAAATAATCTCAATATTTTCATACATAAATGAGAGTGAAACAACCAGTTGATCATCCATCTCTTCTATATATAGCCTGCTTTCAGAAACATCGCGAATCTCATAAACTTCAATCCCTGCAGGAAAATCCACATAAGGGAAAATGGGCAGTTTTGCCAGGTAATCCGAAATAAAAGATTCGTATTCATCTTTTGTAACACCGATGTGCAGTTTTTCATCCACAAAAGACTTAATATAAGAGTAGCTTAGCGGAAACATGCAGTGATGCAGTTTACCTTCCCGGTAAAACCAAATCGGGTTAACTGTTAAAATATTGGTCGTGTGGTCAATAATAACTTCTTCTTCATCCCGCTGGAAAAATGGTTGAAAACGATAACTGTGCTCTTCCAGGATAAGTTTAAATCGGAGCTGCCATGGTTTCCTTCCAAAACGGATACGTGTACCAATGGTACCATCATCATTTTTTATATGCAGTTCGCTGGTACGTAAAAGGTTAAAAATTTGCCCGGCATCCAGACCAAATTTCAAATAGCTTGTTTCCAGCCTCCCACGAAAATAAACTGTTGATTGCTGTGATTGTAATCTTTCCAGATATGAAATCGTGATTAAATCGCCCGATGTACGGAAAACATTTTGTGCAGATAGTTCATTAAATGACGGTTCCTGAACGCGGCCATAGGTGCCGTCTTTTTTCATGTAAACTTTAACAGGCTTAATATTCCAATAGTTTTCTGTGATGTGGATTATATAAATCAATTTCCAGCGAACTTCCTGGGAAAATTCACTATCAACTTGTTGGATCGCAATCAGGCGGTCAAAATATTCTCGCCAGTCTGTGGTTGCAATTTCGGTGCTTTCTTCTGTTGTGGACTGATCTTCAATAACTTTTAGGGCAACTGAAACGGCGTGCTTGCACACATATTTATAGGGGCATGTGCATGTGCTTGTAAATGAATTATTATCAACACTTAATTTTACAACATAAGGGTAGGTGCCATGAACAGTTGCCATCACGGAAAGATTGTCGGTATTCTGAATTTTTACTCGTCCGTCTTTGAAATAATCGAGTCCTTGACGGAAAATAATATCGGGTACTTTATCTTTTAAATCTTTAATGTTAATTTTCAACTTACTCTCCAGAATACATATTTTTCACAAACGCACATTTGAATTTTAATATAACACATTAATTTTTTGAGTTCAAAATCATTTTTGTTTTTTTTATGATGTTATTAAATTGACGGATTATTTAAAACAGATCAGTTCAGTAAGAACCTGAAAAAGCAAAACGCATAACTTTAGAAAAATCATGACCCTGAATAGAAAAGAAATCATCAATAACTTTACAATTGGGTTCTTCCCCATCCTCATCTTTTTAATTGCTGACTGGCTTTATGGCGCTATGATTGGGATTATTGTGGCTTTAACAATTGGCTTTATTGAGCTGGGTTACTTCTATATTAAAAATAAAAAGATTGAAAAATTTATTCTTTTTGACATTGGCCTGCTGGTAATGTTTGGAGTTGTTTCGCTCCTTTTAGAAGATGATTTTTTCTTTAAACTAAAACCGGCCGTTTTAGAACTTATCCTGGTTGTTGTATTAGCGATCCATGGATTTACAAATAAACCGCTGTTGCTATTAATGGGCAAACGTTATTTACCAAACGTTTCACTACAACCTTTTCAGGAAAAACTGATTCGGGTAATGACACAGGTAATGTCTGTAATTTTGTTTTTGCATGCTTTATTGATTGTCTGGTCTGCTCAATATGCCAGTAAAGAAATGTGGGCTTTTATATCCGGAGGTCTGTTTTATATAATTATTGCCCTGCTCTTTGGCGGACAATGGTTTTATATAAAATTTTATAAAAACAAAATGACGCCTTCAGCAAAACCGGGAGAAGAGTGGTTTGATCAGGTTGACCAAAATGGAAAAGTTTTAGGTAAGGCTCCGCGCAGTCATTTTCATGGCAATCCAAAATTAATTCACCCCGTTGTGCACGTACACGTATTTAATAAACAGGGCCGATTGTTTTTACAAAAACGCATCGAAACAAAAGAGTTATATCCGGGATTTTGGGATACTGCCGTTGGCGGTCATGTTTCTGCCGGTGAAAATATTCATAATGCCATGCTTAGGGAAGCGCAAGAAGAATTAGGTTTAAATGCAGCGAAGGCACAACCCATTTTTAGATATGTGATGCGCAATAATTGGGAAAGTGAACTAATCCACACCTACAAGATTGTGCATAACGGACCGTTTAAATTATGCCCGGTAGAAATAAGTGATGGCCGTTTTTGGACAATGTTTGAAATCCGCAAAAATTTAGGAAAAGGTATTTTTACTCCAAATTTTGAACAGGAATTTGCCATGTTGGAAAAGGCAGGATTGGTTTAATCTTTTACTTTGTACGGGCCATAAACATAACAATTTGGCAAAAATTGCCAATCTCTGTTTACCTTCTTCAAAAAACTGTAAAAAGTTTCGCCCCTGTTTCTTCGATGAATATTTACCTCCAGCATAGCTTCGGTTTTATCCTCAGCAAAACTGATGTGTGAAAAACTTATTACCCCAAATTTAATTTTATCGTTTAACGCTTTTTTTAGCTGCTCATGCTTTGGTGTAGTTCCCCTGGAGAAAGCATAAATAGATAAGTGGGGGGCGTAACCTATTTCACGATTCAATTTAAGTTTATCAAAAAGAGGAAATTTTTGCCGATTAAATTCAATGTAGTTTTCAATTAACTCTTCTGATACCACGCATTTCTTTTCAAGAAAAAATTTACGGAAATATTCGGCTGGTTCTTCCTCAAAGAGATGTTCTGATAAAGACGTTTTCTTTATAAAACGCATCACGCTGAGTGTCTTTTCGTTAATAAAAACCTTCTCATAACTGTCATTAAAAAGTGAATCTATAATTGCCGAATAAATAAAGATTTCATCCGCATCCAACGGCCTGTTTAAATCTTCCCGTTTTATGCAACCGGATGTCTGTAACAAGATTATCACCATACAAAAAAGAAATCTAACATTGGTTTTCATCGAGATAATCCTTTCAAGTTTTACGGCCAAGTTTTTCATCAAGCTCTTCCGGTGTACGCGGCCAATCCTTTTTTAGTAAACGTGATAACGACCTGTCTGCAAGCAATTTACCACCGGTTTGACATTGCGGGCAATAGTTGGTTTCATTTGCCACATAGCGGATTCTTTGAACAGTTGTATTGCAAACCGGGCACTGCTGGCCATAGCGCCCATGAACCGCCATTTGTTTATGAAAGGCGGTGACTTTCTCCGGTAATTTTTCTCCCGCTTCATCCCGTAACCGTTCTGTCCATTCGAGTAAAACTTCTTTTATTTTTTCAAGCAGGTTTTCAATTTGCCCATCATCCATTTTTTGTGATTGGAGTATTGGCGATAGTTTAGCACGATGCAATATTTCATCCGAATAAGCGTTGCCAATTCCGCTCAGGATGCGGGGATCGGTAAGTGTTCTTTTTAAAGTGTGGTTTTCTTCAGTAATTGCATTTTTAAATTCATCAAAGGAAGTAGAGAATATTTCAAGACCACCGGGATTAAATAACTCGAGTTGTTCCCGGCCTTTTACAAGGTGCAAAGAAGCCCGTTTTTTTGTTGCAGCTTCGGTTATCAACAGAGAACCATCATCAAAATCGAATGTTGCTAAATCCCGCTTTATAGACATTTTATATTCTGGTTTACGCCAGTAAAGACGTCCGCTGATCATTAAATGCAAAACTGCAAAATATTCATCCTCAAATTCAAAGGTAATTCGTTTACCAATTCTGATTATATCCAAAATTTTTGAATCATTTATGGAACCAACGGGTGGATCAAGTGATCTAAGGAAAAAGGGGCTGGCAAAGCGGATTTTCTGAAGTTGTTTGCCTTCGATCATTGATTTGAGGCGTTCGATATAAACAGTAATATCAGGATATTCTGGCAAAATTTTCCTTCTTAAATTTTGAGTAATTTATAGTATAAAACATGCCTAAACCAATCGGAATTATAAAACCAAATATCCCAACCAATAAATTTTCAAATAAACCTGATAGAACATTATCGAATATATAAATTAACATAAATAAAGGGGCCAGGTATATAAGTAATGATATCCAATAAATTAGTAAAAACCAGCGTTTTAATTTTAGTAATCCATAAATAAGCAATAAAAAAATAAGAATTATAAAAATACCATAAAGTAAATACCAATAACTCGATATAACTTCCATTTCCATTTTGCTTGAAGATATTTCAAAAATCTTTAATGCAAAGAGTTGAACTAATCCAATTGCCACAATTATAGCATCAATAATCCAAACTACTAACGTTATTTTTCTTACTATTTCAAAAGTTTTATTCATGTATTAAATAGCTGAAGCCCAACATAGTTATATTGTCAATAAAAGGTTTCATAAATTTTACGATAAGTAACCTAAAGAAAAACCGCTGCTTTTTCAAAAGGCAATTTCAATACCTGTTAAAAATCCATTTACCAAGAAAAGGTGTATTAATATTAATAGTGAAGTTTAATCAAGGCGAGTAAAATGTGATAGGTTGGATAGAACATAAGAAGATTTAATCTTATCCCAAATAAGTTAAGCCCAAAATAGAAATATCATCCTCAAATTTTATGCTGCCTGTAAACTGGGAAAGTTCGCGGATTGTATCATTGAGGGTTTCATCCAGGGAATTGGAAATATTTTTTTTAATCACGGAATTTAGGCGTTCATCCCCGAACCAGGTTTTGTCATGGTTTCTCGCTTCACAAATCCCATCGGAGTAAAGAAATATTCTATCACCTTTTTCCAACTGGTAATTTATTACAGGATCAACCCTGTCAAAGTCCCAACCAATTGGCAAGCCACCTTCCTTACTCTGCTGGATACATCCATCAGCGCGTAGAATAATTGGTGGGTTGTGGCCAGCACGACTAAACTGCAGGTCTCCCGTTCGGATATTAATTATCATATAAATCATTGTAAAAAAAATCTGGTAGCGCTCAAAAAACTTTTCATCATTTAATAATGATAAAACCCTGGACGGAGAATTAATCATATAATAAGGTTTATTTTTCAGAACGGTTTTTAACAAATTTTTATTGGATATATTTGCGTTGAGCATCTGAGATAAACTTACACTGAATAAAGCCGCGGCAACACCATGCCCGGAAATATCAATTTGGTACAAACCGACGTGATCCTCATCCAAACGGAAAACATTATAAGTATCGCCCGATACATACTGCGAGGGAATAAAGCGCGCCGCAAAATCGAGTTTTGATGTAAAATCAATCTTGGTTGGCAAAAGGTTTATTTGTGCCATACTTGCATTGTTTAGATCAGTTTTTACTGTATCAAGCTGCTTTTCTAAATGATAGTTTTTTTCAATGAGATCGCCATGTTGATAGATTATTTTATCAAGGATATGCTCTAAACCATATTTATGGATTTCTTCACGTTCATAACCAGTAAAAAGCGTATCCATTGCAACCATGTATTCTTCACGGTTCATAATTTTTGTCCGTTCCATTAACACTAACCAATCGTAACTGTTTAACAACAGCAAACCGGATTATGCTGATTTTTCTTTGAAATAAATTCGCCGGTTTGGCAAACGTATAGTTCAAAAAAGATTATTATTTAATTTGAATATTATTATTGTCGGTATTGCTATTTGTGTCTTTATACAATGATTGAAATGGCTTATATTTTAACCATTATATTTTATCATTCTCTTAATCTTAATCATACTCTTACTCGCCTTTAAGTTTTTGCTCATCCTCAACTTTAAATAAAATATGAGCAAGAGTAAGACCAAAGATTATGATAATGAGGTTTTTATATTAGCTATAGTTTTCTGGAGAAATCAAATGAAATACTTAAAAATTGAAAAACATGGTGAACGCTTCGATCTGATTTTAAACAGATCCAATAAGTTTAATGCTTTAAACCGCCCTCTTCTGGAAGAGCTGTTCAGCACATTTAACGAACTTGAAAAAGACAAACAATGTCGTTTGGTGGTTTTACGCAGTGCCACAGATAAGGCTTTTTGCTCGGGTGTCGACCTGGACCAGCTGCTCTCCTTCAAATCTATTGAAGAGGCGCGTAGTTTTGCACTCATGTTTGATGAGACCATGATCCGCTTATTAAAATTTCCAAAACCTATTATTGCGGCCATTGACGGATTGGCTTTTGGCGGTGGTTTTGCGCTTGCTTCCGCTGCTGATTTACGCATCATTACTGAAAATGGAAAAATTGCATTTCCTGCCGGGCGGCTTGGTGCAGTGCTGCCCCCTGCGTTAACTTTTATGCTTAATGCCCTTGTCGGTATTGGTATTAGCAGGGATTTATTAATGACAGGCCGCGTTGTAAATGCCGATGAATCATTTCGTTTGCGTCTGGTAAATCGCTTAGTTAATTCATCAGATATTGAAAATTCAATAGACAAAGAGGTGCATGAAATTTTAAAGAGCTCTGATACCGCTCTTCAAATGACTCGCCGTATTACAAACCAACAGCTGCTTGTTGAGATTGAAAAATATAATCTTACCGGTGCGGAGAATTTTGCTTTTCTTGCTTCGACTGAGGAATGGCAAAAGAGGGTTGCTTCTTTTTTTAATAAAAACAAGAAGTAGTGTTTTGGCTTTTATTTTATTTCAGCGATAGCTGAAAATGCGAATTTTCTGTTGGAGCAAGTGAAATCAGCAAATTAGTAATGGCCCACCGCGACTTTAAATTCGCAAAAGACTTTTGGTACTTTTAGTCTCTTTAAAAGTACGTTCCTGTCTATTCCTGATAAACCAAACCTCAATATTTACGGTAATAAAAACTAAAAAATACGTTCTTTTGTCTTGATACAAAAGAACCAAAACATCAAGGACAATTTTAACTCGCAATAGATCGTTTGTAAATTGAATAGTCTACTTGCTCAGACAGAAAATTGTCCGAAAAACAAAACCCTATTTCAGCGATAGCTGAAAATGCGAATTTTCTGTTGGAGCAAGTAAATCAGCAAATTAGTAATGGCCCACCGCGACTTTAAATTCGCAAAAGACTTTTGGTACTTTTAGTCTCTTTAAAAGAACGTATTAACGCTCTTCCCTCGAATTAGAGAAATACGTTCTTTTGCTTTGGCCCAAAAGAACCAAAAGGCAGTGGCAAACAGAAACTCAAACAAAGTTTTGGCTATAGTGATATCCCGGATAAAGAAATATAATCTTTCCAATTCGACTCGAACAATCTGTTTGCCCTTTCGATTTCATCGAACTAAGTTTTTAGTTTTTCTCCGTGTTCTATGTGCTTTCCGTGGTGAAATAATTACTATTTTCCCCAATCCTCAGGATATAAAACCACATCAACATAATTCTCCGTATCAAGATACTTTTTAGCAGCATCCTGGATATCCTGCAAGGTAAGTGCTTCAATCATTTCCGGGGTTTTTAAAATATTTTCCAATGGGAAACCATGAAAATAGGATGTTTGAATCTTGGTTAACCAAAATCTATTCTCCCGCAAACTGAGTTCATAATTACGTGATTTGGTTTCCTTAACTTTGTCCAGATAATCCTGAGTTGTACCAAAATTTTTAAGACTATCAATTTGTACAAAAACCTCTTTTTTCAATTCCTCAACCCGCTCGGGATTTGCGCCAAATGAAATCGTAACTTTATAACGCTCCTTAGGATAATGCCCATAAACGGTCCGAACACCAACCCCATAAGTACCGCCCTTATCCTCACGCAAACGCTCGCGAAGTTTAATACGCAGAACATCTTTAAAAGCTGTCATCTTAAAACGATCCTCTGCGTTGTAATTAATATCGCCGGTAAACACAAGCGCAACAGAACTTTTAGGTTCCAGGCCTTTGTAAACTTTTCGCTTATGGATGCCTTTTGGATATTCAAAATTATTATCCCGCCAGGTTTCTTCGGACTCCAGAACCGGCAGTAAACCGAGGTATTTCTCAATCAGTGGCTTAATCGAATCGAGCGTGAAATTGCCCACAAAAAAGAAACGAAAATCGTTGCCATCAGCAAAACGTTCTTTAAAAATCTTTTCCGACTGCTCCATATTCAGCTGAGAAATATCTGCATAAGTCATCGGTTTGCTGCGTGGATTGTGACGCGTCAAAATGCCATTGAGCGTATCATTAAAAGCTGTGCCGGGACTGCTATCCCGATTTTCCAGAATGGCTTCCATCCTTTTCGAGAATGAGGCAAAGGCATCATTTTCCATGCGTGGCGCTTTAAAATAGGCATACACCAGCTGCAGCAAAGTTTCCAAATCCTGCGGTGATGCGCTGCCATAAAAGCCCTCACTGATATCACCGATATAAGGCGAGGCCGAAGCCACTTTATCCGACAGGAATTTTTGCAATCCAATAAGATTATAATTGCCAACACCGCTATTCTGGATAAGCGCATCCGCGGTTTCCCCGGCAATCAAATCGGCCGTTTCGATTAGCGAAATGCCGCCGGGACTTGTTGCTGAAAAAAGTATCTGATCATTTTTAAAATCCGTTGGTTTGAGCACAACTTTTACACCATTGGCAAGCTGTAATTCAGTCACACCCACATCTTCAAAAACCATTTCTTTTACGATTTTAGATACGCCGTCCGGAAGTTCCACAATCGGTTTATCGAGTGCGATATCTTCATAAGGCAAAATTTCTTTCTGGTTAAATGCCACAATTTCTGCCATAAGCGCATCTTCTTCAGGAACAACAACGCCCTCCTTTTCCGGCAGGCTTACCGTGACCACCCGCCCGCTTTTCTTGACCCACAACTGCCCCACTTTATTAACCTCATCCAGGGTGATTGTTGGCAGATATTTTTTATAAACCTCAAACTCATATTCCAAACCCGGGATTGGCTCTCCGTCCAAAAAGGCGCGGATATACTCCGAAGCAAAACGGTTGGATTTCTGTTTGTCATACTCACGCATGGCCTGCTCCATACTGCGCAAAAATGATTTCTTTTCACGATCCAGTTCGCTGGCAGTAAAGCCATAAAGTTTTACACGCTCGCTTTCTGTCAGGATTGCATTCAGGCCGGATTCCAGTTTATTCTCGCTGACGATGGCATTCATCACATAAAAACCACGTGTCTTTACAAAATGGCTTTCCCCGGTTTGGGCAGCTAAAAATGGCGGATTCTCTTTTTGGGTCAATTCCGAGAGACGCTGGTTTAACATGGTGGAATACAATTGCTTCACGATTGACTGGCGGTAATCGGCGACGGTTTTATCCTGGTGCACTTCTATTTTTGTATACAAGGCCAGGCTGGAATAACGCACTTCCGGATCGCTGGCAATGGCAAACATCAGCTCCTCATGATCGGGGATTGGGAAATCTTTATGCTCGCGTGCGGGATCAGGATTTTCTAATTTTTCAAAATGCGATCTGATCAAACCTTCCACGTTGGCCACATCAAAATCACCAACGGCGATAACGGTAATCAAATCGGGGCGGTACCAATCTTGATAAAAGCGTGTTAAAGTTTTGTGCTCAAATTTTTCCAGGATTTTCTTTTTACCGATGGGCAGGCGATCGGCATATTTGGAGTTATGAAAAAGTGTCGGGAACTGCTTATCGCGCACCCGGCTGCTTGCACCACGACCGATGCGCCACTCTTCCACAACCACGCCGCGCTCCTTGTCAATTTCAGCAGAATCAAACGTGACATTATGCGCCCAATCTTCCAGAACCTGGAAACCGGACTCAAAAATTTTTACGGAATCGGTAGGCAAGGTGAGCATATAAACCGTTTCATCAAAACTGGTATAGGCATTTACATCGGCGCCAAAACGCATACCCGATTTTTCCAGGAAATCGACCAACTGCTGCTTTTCAAAATTTTTGGTACCGTTAAAAGCCATGTGCTCCACAAAATGGGCCAGACCCTGCTGATCATCATCTTCCTGCACGGAACCGGTTTTAACCACCAGGCGCAACTCAGCACGTTTTTGCGGCTCCGGGTTTTGGCGGATATAATATTTTAAACCGTTATCCAGCTCACCGGAAATAACTTTCTTATCCTGCGGGATTTGATCATCCAGGTTTAGAATGATTTGCTCCTGAGCTGCTGCTAAAAATGGGATTAAAAAGAGAAGAATTAAAAATTGACGTAACATGGTTTTAAGCTCCAATAATTTTTTATTTTAAAATGTGATTTTGAAAAATACTAAATGATTAGACGCCAATAAAGTTCAAATGCTATTCTCTGAAAAGTGCATTTTTTATATCATATTTTCATAAAAAATAATTTATTCACTATATTTCTTAAAAGGTAATCCTATTAAATTCCTCGAGCTTTATTTTCGATAAAATCTATTTATAAATTTTACAAACGATTAATGAAGAATAAGGATGTTTATTGTGAAACTAATTTTAATATCAATACTTCTATTTACAAACCTAGGTCATTTAATTTCCCAAGATTTTAGTCAATATGATTTAAAATTTACTGAAAACAATATTATTGGTAATACTAACTTTGGTAACTCTGTCTCTTCAGCAGGTGATTTAAACAATGATGGATTTGATGACTTAATAGTAGGGGCATATACCAAATCAATCGCGTTAATTTATTTTGGAGGGGCATTACTGGACACTATTCCAGACTTAATACTAACAAATGAAGGTGGCTATTTTGGTTATTCAGTGTCCACTGCAGGTGATGTTAATGGGGATGGCTTTGATGATGTTGTTATCGGTGATTATGTATATAATTCAAAAGGAAGGGCTTATCTGTATTTTGGTGGTTTAAATATGGATAATGATCCTGATATTATTTTTGATGGATCGGATGAGATTAGCAGTTTTGGATGGTCAGTCTCTGGTGCGGGTGATGTTAATAATGATGGTTATGATGATTTAGCTATTGGTGCTCCATATCTAAAAGGAAAGGTTTATATTTTTTTCGGCGGAAGTAATATGGATAATGTTTTTGATATTGAATTCTATGGAATGGATAAGTCACGTGGTTTTGGACATCAAGTCTCATTAAATGGAGATGTGAATAATGATGGCTTTGACGATTTAATTGTGAGCGCCAGTCACCAAGTATATGCATCATTACTATTTAATTCAGGAACTGGCTATGTTTTTATGGGTGACAATAATATGGATAACGAAGCTGATGTTATTTTAGATGGAAATGGAAGGGATGATTATTTTGCTTATTCTACTGCAAATGCCGGAGATGTAAATAATGATGGTTTTGACGACATTATAGTTGGTTCTTTTGGGTCTGATAATTGCTATTTATATCTGGGAAGTTCTCAAATGGATAGTATTCCTGATGTTCTTTTTACTTCCGAAAATGAAAATACTAATTTTGGGAAGTCGGTTTCTAGTACCGGCGATGTTAATGCTGATGGATTTGACGATATTTTAATAGGATCTGAATTTTCAGATAACAAGATTGGTAAATCGTTTATATTTTTTGGGAATACAAACATAAACAATATTAGTACTTTAACTTTTGAGGGAGAAAAAGAAAACTCGCATTTTGGGAACTCAGTGTCGTACGGTGGAGATATCGATAATGACGGATATGATGATGTCATCATTGGCTCGTACAAGTATGATATTTCTACAGGGAGAGCATATGTATACAATGGCAGTGCAATTGTTGACACAATTGCAGATCTTACTCTACCTGGAATAAAAACAGATAATTTTTTTGGTAGCAAAATTGCCCATATTGGTGATGCAAACAATGATGGATATGATGACTATATGATTAATGCAACAGGCTTTTCTAATGGTAAAGGACGCGTATATTTATATTCTGGCAATAATCTGTTTCCTGAAAAACCATTTAGGATCATAGATAGAATTGATAATCAGAGGAATTTCGGTTTTAACATTGCTGGTGTTGGTGATTTTAATAACGATGGATATGATGATTTTATTACGAGAGGGCTAGTAGGATTTGTAAGTAATTATGAAAAATATGAATGTAATTTATTTTTGGGTGGCACTTCTATCGATTTAGTCTCAGATCAAGCTTTCTTTTCAGACATATCTAATGATTCTTTTGGAAGTACTATTTCTGGCTTTGGTGATATTAATGGTGACACCTTTAGCGATATTTTAATTGGAGCAATGGAAAGCACCGTAGAAAAAGTTGGCATAAACGCTGGCAAATGCTATATATATTTTGGAAATACCAATTCATCTAATACCGAAATAATAACACTAAATGGGGAAGAACCGTATGATTATTTTGGGAAGTCCATTGCGACAAATGGAGATATCAATAATGATGGTTTCTCAGATGTCTTGATTAGCGCTATAGGAGATTATTCCACTGATGGTAAATGCTATATATATTTTGGTGGGGCACCTTTTGATACTGTTCCAGAAGTAATTTTACCAGGTAAAGAAATTGCTTTTATAGGTGACATAAACAATGACAGTTTTAGTGATTTTGTAATTCCTTCGACAAATAATCTTAATTGGAAAATAGATTTATTTTATGGTGGTTTAGTTTTAGACACTATTCCAGATTTAACTCTAAAGGGTGAAAATTTACATACAATGGGAATTGGTATTACAGAAGGAATTGGAGATTTTAATTCAGATGGTTTTGATGATTTATTGATAGGTGTGAATGATTGGCCTGGGAGAGCCTATGTTTATTTAGGAGGTACAAGTTTAGATACAATTCCTGATTTTACAATTATTGGCGAGGGAAATAGAAATACTTTTGCTTGGTCATTGTCAATCCTCGGGGATGTTAATAACGATAAATATGATGATTTTATGATAAGTGATATTCATAATGAATTTAACGGTGCAACTTATCTTTACTCCGGCCAAAATTTCATGACAAGCATAAAGACATTTAAAGAAGTGTATCCAAATACTCTAAAATTATTTCAGAACTATCCAAATCCATTTAATTCATCAACTATTATTTCTTATCATGTTCCAAAGAAATCCAAAATCAAATTAAATATCTACAACGCATTGGGACAATTAGTCCGCAAATTAGTTAATGAAAGACAACTACCGGGAAACTATAGTATAATTTGGAATGGTAAAGATAATCAAGGTTTAGCGTTATCAAGTGGAATATATTTTTATAATTTGGTAACAGAAGTGCAAAATATTTATATGAAAATGCTAATTATAAAATAGTCTTTAGAATGTAATGATTAAAGTTTGAATTACAGTAAGTATCCAGTTTTTTACACTTTTGTAAAATAGTAAGATAAAACCTTCTTTTTGAGAAATATTACATTCGGTTTAAGGAGAATAAAGTAAATTCCATAAATATAGGAATTCTTTTTCTGTTTTTCTGTTTACCCCCGTTGAAATGCATTCAATTATTTGGCACATTCCGGCATGAATAGAATTAACCGGGTTTCCTCCATCCTCATTAAATTACAATCGCAGCGGGTTGTAAAGGCAAAAGAAATCGCCCAGTAATTTTTCATTGCAAATTCGCGTATATTTTTATAATATACATCCATGATCGAAATTCTTGACAAATGCACAGGTTTCCAATGGGATAAAGGCAACTCTGAAAAGAACTGGGAAAAACATAAAGTTGCCCGGAATGAATGCGAGCAAGTTTTTTTTAATGTGCCTTTAATAATCCGGGATGACCCCGGACATTCAGAAAATGAAAGCCGTTGGTATCTACTCGGGCAAACGGATTCATCACGTTTCCTTTTTGTGGTGTTTACAATCAGGAAAGAATTAATCCGGGTTATCTCAGCTAGAGATATGAATAAAAAAGAAAAGGATGTATATAATGAGCAAATTAAAAAATATTCCTAAATTTAAAAGTGAAGATGAAGAGAGAGCTTTTTGGGCAGAAAAAGATTCTTCAGAATATATTGACTGGAGAAAATCTAAACCAATGTTCTTTTCAAAATTGAAACCGTCTACAAAAACTATTTCGTTGCGGTTGCCTGAATTCTTGTTGGAAGAAATACGGATGCTTGCCAACAAAAGGGATATACCGTATCAATCACTTATTAAGATTTTTCTTAAAGACAAGATAGATCAGGAACTAAAAAAGACTGCCTAAAAAAGCCAAACAATTCTCTTAGTTTATTTCTTCCTGATTCACATCTGCAAAATAATTTATGAACAGAATTAACCGGGTTTCCTCCATCCTCATTAAATTACAATTGCAACGGGTTGTGCGGGCAAAAGAAATCGCCGATATGTTTTCCATCAGCCTGCGCACCGTTTAACACCACATCCGAACTCAATAAAAAAATTGTAAATTACAAAATTGGCTTTTGCCAAAATCGTTATTGCTTATTAATTTATGTAAAGATGTATTTACAAATTTTGAGGAAATAAAAAGATGTTGAAAATAAGGAAAGAACTACCCAAAGATTACGACTCGGTTAGAAACATTAATAACCTTGCATTTCAGCATCGTGCTGGGGCATGAAAATTATTATCCAAAGTTTGGCTTCGAGAAAGCTTCAAATCACAATTTAAAGACACAATGGGAAGGTGTGCCTGATGAGGCTTTTATGGTTCTTATTCTGGATAAATCCGTAATGACCGGGGTTTCCGGTGTTGCTGAATACAGATCAGAATTTGATGAAGCAATGTAAACTATTAAACACAATCCATCCCGGTTGAAATTCATTCAATTTTTTGGCACATTCCGGCATGAACAGAATTAACCGCGTTTCCTCCATCCTTATCAAATTACAATCGCAGCGGGTTGTACGGGCCAAAGAAATCGCCGATATGTTTTCCATCAGCCTGCGCACCGTTTACCGCGATATCCGAACCCTGGAAGAAGCAGGCATCCCCATTTTAAGTGAAGCCGGTGTGGGCTATTCCATTATGAAAGGCTACTTCCTGCCTCCGGTAATGTTTACGCACGATGAAGCCGTTGCCCTGTTAACCGCCAAAAAGTTTGTCGAGAAAATGGCCGATAATACAATTAATTCGGCTTACTCCAATGCCATGCTCAAAATAAAATCCGTTTTAAAAATGCCGGAAAAAGACTCGCTGGAAAACCTGGATCCACGCATTGAAGTTATAAGAAGGCCGGAAGACCTGGGCATTAAATATAATGATGAAACCTATCAGACAATCCTAAAAAGCATTTCGCAAAAACAGATAATTAATATCAGCTATATCGCCGGAAAGGATGACAATCTTACCGAACGGAATATTGAACCGGTTGGCGTGCTTTATGGTGATGACCACTGGTATACAATTGCCTTTTGCCATCTAAGAAATGGCTATCGCAATTTCCGGCTGGACCGCATAAAGCACATTTCTTTAACAGATAATATTTTCGAAATTGACCACCCCACTTTAAAGGAATATCTCCAGCAAGTTTCCGATGAGAGACAACTTCAATCGGTAACCGTTGCTTTTAATAATGAGGTTGTCCAATACACGGACAGGCAAAAATATTATTTTGGATTTGTGGATTTGGAAGTCCGTGAGGATAAAACCACCATGACTTTTCTTACAAATCAGCTTGATGAAATGGCCCATTGGCTTTTGATGTTCACAGACAAAATAGAAATAATATCGCCGCAAATCCTATCACAAAAAATAAAAGCCCTTGTTGTTGAACTGCACAATCACTACAAATAACCTTTCGCAAAAAACAGCCTGCTAAAATAATTATAAACATTGTTGACATACTGTTGTCACCACGGCTTCTTATCTTGTTTCCAACAATGAACAAGGAGGCATTTTACACATGTACAAAACACTGTTAATAATGATTATGATATTGGTTAGCTTTAACTCTTCATGGTCAAAAAACAATATTCCAAAGGAGCAAACTATGCAGATCGAATTTGATAAAACAAAAATCAGCTATACGGAAAAAGGTCAGGGTGATATCACATTATTGTTTATCCATGGCTGGTGTATCAATAAAAGTTATTGGGATGCGCAACTAGAATTCTTTAGCAAAAATTACAAAACTATTGCGCTCGATTTACCGGGATTTGGAAACTCCACAGCCGAACGGGAGAACTGGACTATCGAAGAATACAGTTCAGATATTATCAATTTTATGGATCGGCTTAAACTAAAGAATGTAATTTTGGTTGGTCACTCCATGGCCGGCGAAATTATTTTGGAAACTGCGCTTACAGATCATCAGGCCATAAAAGGCATTATTGGGATTGATACTTTTAAGATAATCGATGTCCCCTTTTCACCAAAGCAAATAGAGGAAATGAACGCTTTTATGAAAGAGCTGGAAAAAGATTTTAACAAGATGGCGCCCTCTTATGTGGATTTAATGCTGGTCACTCCCGCAACTGATCCGGCGGTTACAAAAAGGTTAAAGTCAGATTTTGCCACTACTAATCCCGCGGTTGGGTTTCTGTCCATTAGCAGTTATATCAACTATACCCGGATTGAAGCGGGTAAGCTTCAGAGTTTGAATTACAAGCTTCATTTGCTGAACAGCGATGGTGTGCCAACTAATATTGCCGGTCTTGAAAAACATTGCAAAAGCTCTTTTGAACTTTTTGATGTGAAAGCCACCAGCCATTACCCGATGATTGAAAATCCGGATGGCTTTAATCAAGAGCTGCAAAAAATCATCAATCAAATATAAAATTTTTCCTTTTGCAACTAAGCCTTGCTGATGTCGTTAATCAGTGAGGCTTTTTAATTTATAATGGATTTTTTTTATCCTGCCGTTCGTTAAAATTTATAATTTGCATTTTGTCGGTTTGCACATAAGGTTAATCTCAAAACAATAATTGAAAAACTGCGAGGTCGCTAAATGAGAAGATATATTGTTTACATTTTTTTGATTTTATTTCTACTGTCATTAATTCCATTAAGCGCGCAGCACGAAATCAAACTACCTCCGGAACCCTTTACTTCTGTACAAAAAAAGCTTCACCCCGATGCGCCGCCGGAGACAAAATTACTAAGCCAGCTTTTTGGTGAATGGGATGCTTACCAGGTTAAAAGGAATAAGGACGGCAGCTGGTCCAGCGACACAACCCATTCTGCATGGCGTTGGTATTCTATTCTTGATGGGCATGCCATCCAGGATGACTGGATTACAATTTCTCCCGGATGGACTCCGGAACGCAAAATTGTTGGCACCAATATTCGTATTTACAACGCCAAAGAAAAGCAATGGCACATGGCCTGGATTGATAAAACCAATCGCCGGACGGCAACTTTTACTGCCAAGAATGAAAACGATACGGTTATTATGTCCGGCAAAAATGCCATGGGTAGAGATGTGAAAATTACTTTTTATAATTTTACCAAGGAAACATTCGACTGGAAACAGGAATGGACATTTGATGGTGGCCAAAGCTGGGTTGAAGTGACCAAGATGCATTGCAAAAGGAAACTATAATTGAGCCAATTAATTGTGAATAGAAAAGAAATAGTTCAAAATTACCTTCAGGCAATCAATCTGGGCTACAAAAATTTAGATTTTAACTTTCTAAAAAATCTTGTAAAGCAACACGTTGCTACTTTTGCTTTTAGCAGTGTCGGTTGTCAGCTTGGCGATGAGCTTCCTCTGGATCTTGAGTCCCTGTATCAAAGAATTGTTGTTAAAAAACGTGGCGGTTATTGTTTCGAGCAAAACGGTCTCCTTTTTGAAATATTGGATGAATTAGGTTTTGCCCCAAAACTATATTTAGCCCGCGTCATCTATAATCAAAATACACACCCGGGATTAACACACAGAATTTCCGTGATTAATTATGACCATGAAAATTATGTCATGGATGTCGGCTTTGGTCCGGATGGTCCTCGTATTCCGGTTGCACTGTCCGGAATTGAAATGAAAGATGGGGATAAGATTTTTCGCATAGCAGAGAAAGAAGCTGACGAATATCATATGCAGGTTTTAAAGAATGGAGCGTTTTTTTCTTTATACAGATTCGAGCTGGCACGCTACGGTCAGGCAGATTGTGAGCTGGGCCATTTTTATTCCCATAAGCATCCTAAAGCAAATTTTGTTAACCATCTTGTCGTTTCATTAATCAACGAAAAGGAGATTCGATCTTTGCGCGATTTAGAGTACTGGGTTATAACAAATTCAAATACGCATCGTCAGGAAGTTGACAACTACCAGCGATTAAAAACCATTCTCGTAGATGAGCTTGGAGTGCAGGTTAATGAGAATGAAGCCAGACAATTATATGATGGGTTGGTAATATCATGAAAGCAGTTATATATAAAAAACAGTTAAACTGAATAGGTAACTAAATATTGCAAAAAACTGTATCAAGAATTCTGTTCGGTTTGTTAATTTGTGTTTTAATTAGCTGTAATGATGTTACTGATATTTTTCCGGAAGATGTTAACTCGATTAAGCACATTGAAAACTATCACTGCTGGCCTTATAATGTTTCAGTTTATTCCATTGATCAATTAGAAATTGATTCACTATTTTTTACTTATCCTCTCAAAAGCTATTTTGAAGATTATAGTATTTACGAAGTTTCAACATGGTCATTATATTCAGAGTACGATACTGTTTTATGGCATGGATTTGATAAAACTCTCAGAGCTTGTGATGGTAACATAGAATTGATTAATCAGGTAATGAAAAAAGTAGATATCTATTACTCAGGCTGTTATCGTTATGTGAAAGATCGTGATAGTGAAGACAGAAAGCGTTATGAGAAAATCTTGTTCTTAGATTTAAGAAATAAAAAGCTACATATATTTCAAGACATCAACAAAATCTACTAATTAATATGCAAGTTTATCAATATCTTAAAGTGGACATTGAGGGATAAAATGAAAGCGGTTGTATACAAAAAATATGGTTCACCAGACGTTCTTCACGTTAAAGAAATTAAAAAGCCAACACCCAAAGATGATGAAATTTTGTTTAAGGTTAATGCGGCGGAAGTAACAAAAGCAGATTGTGAATTAAGAAGTTTCAATTTCCCGGTGAAATGGTTTTGGCTGCCAATGCGGCTTGCTTTAGGCATCACCAAACCACGCAAACAAATCTTGGGCGGATACTTTTCCGGGGAAGTGGAAGCAACGGGTAAAAATGTATCAAAGTTTAAAATTGGTGATCAGGTTTTTGGGAACACTGGTTTTGCATTCGGGGCACATGGTGAATATGTTTGCCTGCCGCTCAGCACAACACTTGTGCACAAACCAAACAATTTATCATTTGAAGAAGCTGCAGCAGTTCCGCTTGGTGGATTGAATGCACTTCACTTTATGCGCAAGGCAAATATCCAAAAAGGCGAAAAAGTTTTGATAAACGGTGCCGGCGGAAGCATTGGTATTTTTGCGGTGCAGATTGCCAAAGAGATGGGCGCCGAAGTTACGGCCGTTGACAGCACTATTAAAGAAAAAATGCTCCGTGAGTTGGGCGTGGATCATTTTATTGATTATACAAAAGAAGAGTTTTTAAAAAGCGGCCAATCTTATGATGTTATTTTTAATATGGTTGCCAATTGTTCCTATTCCGCATGTATAAAAGCTCTAAATCCAAAGGGGCGATATGTGATGGGCAATCCTCGCGTATCCAACATGTTTAGATCGATATTGACATCAAAATTTACAAATAAAACGTCTATTTTTGCCTTTGCCGGGGAAAAGGAAGAAGAGTTACAAACACTTAAAGAGATGATTGAAGAGGGCAAAATAAAATCAATCGTAGACAGAGTTTATTCATTTGAACAAGCCGCCGAAGCACATCGAAGAGTTGAAACTGAACAAAGGATAGGACCGGTTATTATTTCCGCAGATAGCTAATTTAATTTTGAAAGAGTTTAGAATATGAAACTAACAAACGAAATTAAAAATAATATCGATAAAAGTGTTTTATGTTGGCTGGCAACGGTTTCAGCAGAAAATATACCCAATGTATCGCCGAAAGAAATATTCAATTATTATGGGACGGATGAAATAATAATTGCAAATATTGCCTCTCCGCAAACTGTGAAAAATATCATACAGAATGAAAACGTATGTGTAAGCTTTATCGATATTCTTGTCCAAAAAGGTTTTCAGATTAAAGGCAAAGCTGAAATTATTAAAAAGTCCAACCCGCTGTTTTTAAAACGAGAAAAGGTCCTATCTGAAATGACCGGCGGGAAATTCCCTTTTGCTTCCATAACAAAAATCACCATTGAAGAGGTAAATCCGATCATAGCCCCAAAATATATTCTTTACCCTGAAACAACAGAATCGGAACAGATTGAAAGCGCAAAACAGGCATATGGGTTTTAACCCTTGCCAATCTATTATAACATTCTGCTGATAGAATTATGCAAAACGTGAAAAGGCCTCTTTTAAAGCAGTCATATTAGATTTGATTTCTTCGTTATCAAAAGCAGAATAACCAAACAGCAAACCATTCAAATCATTTCTTTCACCGCAGTAATTTGAAAGCGCCGCTGCATGAATATTTACTTTGGCGGCCTTCTGCTGCAAATCAACATCCTTATATTTTTTATTTAAATAAGCAATGTTGTGCAAACCGGCATGGCAGCTATCCATCGTACCAAATCCTGCAAGATGTTTATTAAATTCTGAAATCAAAACCTGCTGTCGTTCCTCGTAGATTACCCGCATCCGCCGTAGATGCCTTCCAAAATGGCCTTCTTCCATAAAGCGGGCCAGAATCAATTGTTCCAGCATCGGCGCATTACGGTCAACAACCGTTTTTGCAAGTGTAAATGGCTCCACCAGGGTTTCCGGTACAACCATGTAACCCAATCTTAAACCGGGATAAAGCACCTTGCTAAACGTACCAATATAAATCACGGGACTTTTATCAGCCATTCCCTGTAAAGAAGAAAGCGGATTTCCGGTGTAGCGGTATTCACTGTCATAATCATCTTCTAAAATTAGTGCAGAATTGTTTACTGCCCACTGCAATAGCTCGAGCCGTCTTTTTAAGGACATAGTTGGCCCCAAAGGAAATTGGTGCGAAGGTGTGCTGTAAATTAGTTTTGCTTGTGTGGCGGATTGTTTGATTTTTTCAATATTAATTCCATCGGAATCAACAGGGATGTAGGTTATCTTTGCACCTGTAGTTTTAAAAACTTCCAGGGCGCTCTGATATGTCGGGTCCTCAACAATAATTTCGTCATTACTATCTAAAAACATTTTGGCGGCAAGCAATAATGCCTGCTGTGCACCGTTGATAATAATAATCCTGCCGGCATCGCATTTTACACCACGCGATTGTCTTAAATAAAGCGAAATCATTTCGCGCAGCGTTAATAATCCACGCGGATCGCTGTAACCCATTTCGGGGTGTGAAAGATCTTTTGCGCTTTTTTGAGCAATTTTCGACCACAGCTCGTAAGGAAAATCTTTCAACGATGGTATGCCGACCTGGAAAGGCCTATATCCGGTATATATGTAATTTTTAAAAATGGATTTGTCCAGCCTTTTAGCAAACTCAGAAAAGTCCGGCATAACAGGTTCTTCGTTAATGGACGATGTGGTTGGCTTTACGGTTAAAAACTTTTCCGGCAGATTGTTGCATACAAAAGTCCCCGATCCAGGCTGTCCAAATATATAGCCTTCTGCCATTAGCAGATCAAAAGCATTTTGCACAGTTGAGCGGGACACTTTACAGAATTTGGCGATAGAGCGTGTTGGAGGTAATTTTTCGCCCGGATTAAATCTTTTCTCCAAAATCGCACTGCGTATGGAATCATACATTTGGTAATAGACCGGCTGATCGCTGTTACTTATAAATTCTTTAAAAAACAGGTCTGATCCTTTTCCAAGCATAAAACAATCTCCATTATAATTGGCCTGCCAATATATAAACAAATGGATCTTTTGATCAAGCCAATTTTTTATAGATTAATTTCAACTTTTAAACAATGGAGGTGAAATGCCCAAAGATTATTCCAAAATTCCAATAAACCAAGCCCGTAGAAAAGACCGTGAAACAGACGAATTTGCAGTTAAAGATTTTTTAAAAACAGCACCCTACTGCTCAATTGCCAATATCCATAATGGACAGCCTTTTATCCATACAAATACCTTTTACTTTGATGAGCAGGATAATGCCATTTATTTTCATACTGCTGCAGAAGGCCGTTTTCGATTTAATGTTGAAAATAATAACAAAGCCTGCCTGTCTGTTTCAAAAATGGGTCGTCTTTTACCTGCAAAAGAGGCAATGGAATTTAGTGTGGAATATGAAGGAGCGCTTGTTTTTGGAAAAGTTCAAATAGTTGAAGATAAATTCACACAAAAAAGAGCACTTCAAAATTTATTAGACAAGTATTTCCCACATTTAAAACCAGATGTGGATTACACGAGCACCACGGATAAGGAACTAAAACTTACAGCAGTTTACAAAATGGATATTGAACAAATGAGTGGCAAGAAAAAACAAGAAGCTGATGATTTTGATGGTGCCTTTTATTATGGAGGACTCAATGCTTGAAATAAGATTAAACTGTGAAAACTGTGATACTCCCTTACCTAATGACAGTACGGAAGCGATGATCTGCACTTTTGAATGTACTTATTGTATAAACTGTGTAGAAAACATTCTGATGAATGTGTGCCCAAATTGTGGAGGCGGATTTGAGAAGAGACCTACAAGGCCAAAAGCATTACTGAAAAAACATCCACCAAGTAAAGAAAAAGTTTTTAATCCTGTCAATATTGAAAAGTTTGAAAAAGTTTTAAACCGTAAAAAAAATATTGACCCAAGAAAAAGGTAACAAGATATGATTCCTAATTTCTATTTATTTATGATCCTGATTTTAGCTTTTTATGCAACACCCGGCCCGGCAACTATAAGCATTGTCGCCAGTGGCGTATCTTATGGTTTTAAAAAATCTATAGCTTACGTCTGGGGTACTATTTCCGGTGGTAGTATTGTAATTATATTATCTTTTATTGGAGTTTCCTCTTTAATAAGCATCCATGAAATTGTTTTGACAATTCTGAAATATATATCGCTGGCTTACATGCTCTATCTTGTTTATAAAATTTGGAATACCAGCCATATCGAGATTTCGGATTCCAAACCATTGTCTTATATGAACGGGGTTTTGTTGAATGTTCTCAATCCAAAAGCCTACATAGTTACCGTTGCCCTATTTACACAATTTCTTGCAACAAGCAGCGGATTTATTATCGGTTTGCTTATAATAATTTCTTTTATGATTATCGGATTTTCTTATTGTTATCTTGGCGAGACAATGTTCAAAATACTTTCAAAAAAGAAGATTTTTAGCAGCATTAATAAAATTATGGCTGTTCTGTTATTGGCAACAATTGTCTATTTGTCTATGTTGGATCAATAGATGGTTATACAGTCAATCAATTAAAGGAAATAAATATGATTGCAAGAATATGGCATGGCCGAACTAAAATTGAAAACTTTGAAGAATACACAGATTTTTTAAAACGTGTCGCAATTCCTGATTATCAAAAAACTGAGGGATTCATAAAGTTAACATTTTTAAGAAATCAGAAAAACAATGTTGGACACTTTACTTTGGTAACGTTTTGGGAAAGTTTAGATATAATCAAAAATTTTGCCGGTGAAGATTTTGAAAAAGCGAAATATTATCCGGAAGATAAAAATTATTTGCTGGAATTTGAAGAGAATGTAACTCATTATGAAGTTTTTGCAGATTAAAAATTATAAAACAGATTGAATCATGAAAAAAAGAATAAAATATAGAATAGCAACCCTCGATGATCTCCCGGCAATGGAAAAAATTGGGGATCACTTGTTTGATAATCCTATTAAACCGGATCGTGCCAAGGAGTTTTTAAATGATCCTCGCCACCATTTGGTTTTAGCATTTAACGGTGAAAATATTGTGGGGATGGCTTCTGCTTTTCATTATGTTCACCCAGACAAGGATCCGGAGCTCTTCATTAATGAAGTGGGGGTAATTGATGAATTTCAAAATCAGAGTATTGGACGAACCCTAGTAAAAATAATCCTTGAAGAAGGAAAAAAGCTAAACTGCACCGGAGCCTGGATAGGAACAGAGGTATCCAATATTGCCGCACAAAAATGTTATAAATCAGCCGGAGGAGTTGAAGACGAAGAGAATTTCATTCTTATAAATTTTAAAAAATTGTAAAAATTATTCGACTTTTTCATTAATTGAAACAGGTTTTAAACAATGCTTATTAGATCTCTGTTTCTGTTCTTTAGAAGCAAGCCAGCTAAATGGTATAAACCAAACCGCAATAATTAAATAAGTTATTGTATCACTTCCTCCCAAATAGGATGCCAACAAAATAGTTGCTGCAAAAAATAAAGCTACCCCAATTTGTAATGCTGCTATTTTTCTTGAATTCATATTTCCCTCTTTTTTATTAGTAATAAGTTTTTACAATGTTTCTCCGGTACTAAAATCTTTATCAAGAACACCAATTTCTTTTAGTTTGTTCTCCAACTTACTAATTCTTTGATAAGAAATAAGTGCGAAAGACAAACCGGACATCCCAAAAACAAATCCTATTATTCCCAATGATTCCATAATAAGCTCCTTTTCTTTTTAATACTTTAGTTTTCAATTATCCAATCAATTGTTTTGTACGTCTTTTTTATACACATCAAAATTCATGTCCTCCAGCCGTTGATTGCGCAGCAAAGAACCAAGTCCTATAAACATGATAAACTGCAAATAGAAACTCATCAAAACAGGTTCATAATAATCAAGATTAAACTCATCTATTGCTTTAATTGCTATTAAGAAAATGCTTGCCACAATACTCATGTATACCAAAGATTTAATTGTAACTTCAACTTGCCTCATTCGGTCTTCAACTGCCTGGTGAGGATCCAATTTCTTTCCATACAGGTTCCAAAAAATGATACCGGCAAAGATTAAGTTACTAAATACCAGGGATAACACTATTACAAAGGTTTTGTTCTCAAAATCAAAGCTGAATCCATACAAGCTGTAAAAGAATGCAATACAAGCAACAATCAAAATAAAAGCAAAACTAACCGCTACCGAAGACACATAATCAAACAAATTGCGTGGCTGTAAATTTGCTTTTCTGGTTGTACGCATATCTGCTTTACGCATCATTTTAAAATATGCAAAGCCTGATATTTCCATTAACAAAAGTGGTATCATTTGTAAAAAGAAATATGCAATTGGAATAGCTTCTGAAACTTTTCCCACAGATGAATTATCCCAAACTCCAATAACAACGATTACAATTAATCCAATCGCTAAAATTATGAAATTGATTATTTTATAAATAAGCTGACCTGCTTTATAATAGTCAGGATGTTTTGGATAAAGTTTCGGATATTCTTCAGGAGGGAACGTTTTTAAAACGTAGCTTATCCGAATTAGAATCTGCTTTGGATAATAATATGAAATTAACAGAATCTGGCCTAAAAATACAAAGTAAAATAGAATATTTTCCAACATGTTTTTTCTCCTTAAATTTTTCTTTTATTCATAACATTGCCAAAAGCAATACGGATTTCCGAATCCGTAACGCCTGCTTCTCTAAAGGATAAAATTATTTCTGCTAACCGGGTTTCTACCCATTCCTTTAAATTAACAGTGCTATTGGCAACCGCATCCGGATGGATAAAAGTGCCACGATAGCCTTTGGCCTGAATCACGGAATCCCGTTCTAACAGCCGGTATGCTTTGGCCACTGTCTTGCTGTTAAGGTTAAGATCATTAGCCAGCTGCCTGATTGATGGCAGAGGCGCACCAGGTTTTATATTTCCTTTAATAACCGCTTCTTTAATTTGTGCGATCAGTTGTTCAAACAAAGGTGTTGCGTCTTCAATATCTATTATTATTTCCATGATTTATCTTGTCCCAGTTGTACCGTGTGGTGTAATGGTACATAAGGATCTTTAAAAATGCAAATAAAAATTTTTAGTTTACGGTCATATCCCGCACCAAGTCGTTTGAAAAGTTAATTGTTTGTCGGCTTTTGAATAATTAAATTCCAATCTGATTTCTCACCTAAACCTGGATGAATTATGAAATATTTTATTACAATAATATTTATAGCATTACTATTTACGTCTTGTAAAACACAATCACCATCAATGGATGAAATTGCTGAAAGTTATGTCCGGCTATCCCTGGAGATTGGTCTTTATGACAGCGACTTTATTGATGCCTATTATGGGCCTGAAGAGTGGAAACCAAAGGTAGAAAAGTCAGATTCATTACCTTCGGATAAGTTTATTAATCAAGCGAATGCTTTGTTAAAGCAATGCGAAAATGTGGACCAAACGAATTATAAAGAGATTGACAAAGCGCGTCTTTCGTTGATGAAAAAACAACTGATTGCAGTAAAAACCAAAGTAGAAATGATGGCAGGGAAAGTTTACAGTTTTGATGAAGAAGCCCGCCTGCTATACGATACTGATCCTCCTCATTTTACTGAAGATTATTTTGACAACGTTTTGGCTGAACTGGAAAAAACTGTTCCCGGAAAAGGCGATTTATCCACCAGATATAACGAATATGCCAGCCAGTTTATTATTAAAAAAGACAAACTTGACATCGTTTTTAAAAAGGCCATTGATGAAGGCAGAAAAAGAACAATGAAATATGTTGATTTGCCTGAAAATGAAAACTTTGTTTTGGAGTTTGTAAGTAATAAAAGCTGGGGCGGCTATAATTATTACCAGGGAAATAGCCAAAGCCTCATTCAGATAAACACTGATTCTCCAAGTTTTATCCAACGGGCAATTGATACTGGCTGCCACGAAGGCTATCCGGGTCATCATTTTTTAAATGCGCGTCTTGAGCAAAACCTGGTAAATAAAATGGGATGGAAAGAGTTTTCAGTTTATCCGCTTTTTACACCGATGTCACTAATCGCGGAGGGAACTGCTAATTATGGAATTGAAGTGGCTTTCCCAGGAGAAGAAAAAATCACATTTGAAACTGAAGTGCTCTATCCTTTAGCAGGATTGGATCCGGCAAAAGCCGTGCAGTATTCAAAAATTTCAGAACTAAGATCCAAACTTGGCTATGCAGGCAATGAAGCAGCACGTAAATATCTTAATGGAGAAATCTCCCGCGAAGATGCTGCAAAATGGAATGAAAAATATTTGTTGATGACACCCAAACGAGCATTACAAAGGATAAGTTTTGTTGATCAGTATCGCAGCTATGTCATCAATTATAACTGGGGAAAAGATCTTGTTAAAAAATTTATAGAATCAAATGGCGGCACAGCAGATAACCCGGAAAAACGCTGGGAACTATTTATAGACTTGGTCAGCAATCCACATTCTGCAAGTGACTTAAAATAAATATCACCTATTTAATAAAAGGCATTCTGTCACAAGGATGCCTTCATATGAAGTAATACCCACTCAAACTATGTATTTCCTGGTTAACCACAAAAAACTTTAAAACCGGATTAATTATTTTACAAATTTTCTACTTTTCCAGGGAATTGATTTGATTTATTTGGGGTTATATTTACAACCTAAAGAGTAAAGATTTTTACGAGAAAGAAGGCTTCTTTGGAAATAAAAAGAATTGTTCCAAACATTAGTTCAAATCAATTTGAAATAAGTAAACAATTTTATATCGACTTTCTCGGGTTAAAATTAGTAATGGATATGGATTGGATTTTGACATTTGCATCTGAATCAAATCCGACTGCACAAATTTCTATTGTCAAAGAAGAAAAAATCCACACTAAAAATTCCGATATTATGATTTCTATCGAAATATCTGACGTAGACATAGTTTATGATAAAGCCAGGTCTTTAGGTTTGAAAATAATATATCCAATAACGAATGAGCCTTGGGGAGTAAGGCGATTTTTTGTTAAAGACCCAAATGGCGCAACTATAAATCTACTAAGCCATGTTCACATATAAAAAGCCGGAGAGAAAATGAAAGTTAGTGGAATATTTGAAGTAATCCTTAAACCATTAGATTTTAGCTCACCGGGAATCGAAGGAGTCAATCTGGGAAGAATGTCCATTGACAAAACTTTTTCTGGAGAATTGAACGCAACAAGTAAAGGTGAAATGATTAGTGCGATGACCCCGGTAAAAGGTTCAGCCGGATATGTAGCTATAGAACAAGTTACGGGAAGTTTAGAAGGGAAAACCTGTGGTTTTGTTTTACAACACTTTGCAACAATGGCCAATGGAGAAAACCGACTTATACTTGAAGTTGTGCCTAATTCAGGAACAGGTGATCTGGTTGGTTTATCCGGAAAAATGTCAATCAATATTGAAGATGGTAAACATTTTTATGAATTTGAATATACTCTGAGCAAATAATTTTAGGGTGAAAAAATGAAAAGTAATGCGACCAACGTTGATCAGTATTTACAGGAAGTTCCGGAAAAAAGAGTACAAGCAATTACTAAATTACGAGCTTTATGTAAAGAAATATTAGTTGGCTATGAAGAAAGTATGATTTGGAAAATGCCATCCTACAAAAAAGATCAGGATGTGGAAGTGGCTTTTGCCAGCCAGAAACAACATATCTGTGTTTATATTTTAAAACACGAAGTCATGCTCAATAATAAAGAACTTTTAAAAGGATTAAATCACGGGAAAGGTTGCATCCGTTTTTCCAATCCCGATAAAATTGATTATGATGTCATTACAAAGCTGCTAAAGGAATCGACAAAATCTGAAGCAGGTATTTGCTAACTTTCTTTCAAATGCATTACAAAAAAAAAGAGGCGTCCTGAAATAAATCAAAATACCTCTTTTTGCATTTACTTATGTATGGTTAGCTTATTCTTGCAACCACAGTAATACTATAAATACCCAAACCACTTTTGTTATATTTCTCCATTTGCAGATCATCAAGATAAGTTTTTAACAACTCATCCGGTAATACTATTTCTCGGGATTTTTTTACTTCAATATCTTTGAATCCGGCATCTTTAACAATTTGCAAGTATTCTTCTCGCTGCAAAGCCCCGGAAACACAGCCCGCATACATCTCTGCTGATTTCTTTAAGCCCGCCGGAATTTCTCCTTCTAAAACTATATCGGAGATGCAAAAATGTGCACCAGGCTTTAATACGCGGTTAATTTCATTAAAAGCTTTTTCCTTATCCGGCACAAGATTGAGAACGCAATTACTGACAACCACGTCACTCATATCATTTTCAAGAGGAAGATTTTCAATATCACCTAATTTGAAGTCGATATTTTCAAAACCCAACTTTGCTTTATTGGCATTTGCTTTTTCGATCATTTCCGGTGTCATGTCTATGCCGATTACTTTGCCACTTTCACCTGCTAATTGTCTGGCCACAAAAACATCATTGCCGGCGCCAGAACCTAAATCTACGACAGTCTCACCCGCTTTTATTTCTGCAAACTCCGTGGGAATTCCGCAACCAAGCTGAAGATCAGCATCGGCCACATAGCCATCCATTTTTGTATAATCCAGGCTGAATGCTGAATAATCAACCTCCTCAGTTCCACAGCCGCATGAGGATGGTCCACAACATGAAGTATCATTTGTAACGATTTCGGCATATTTATCTTGTACAATCTTTTTTAGATCTGCTGCACTACTCATTTGCTTCTCCTTTCTTTTCTTTTATTTTTGCTGGTTTTTCATCAGGCGTGCAACATGCCGTTTTGCCACAGCAAGAATTATTTACAGTATTGTCTTGACCTTTGCTCATGATATTACTCCTTTTTTTGGTTTCTTTAATTTTAATTTTTAGTTTGTTGGGCCCGCCGAAACAAATTCCTTGATCTTCTTAATGCCATTCCTACAGGTTTTAACCAGGAATCTAATCCCTGGCTTCAGCTCCACGACAAAGAAATTCGGGGATGACATTTCGATCAGCACTCTTAGCAACATTTAAAAGTTGAAAAAAGTTTTGTAAAAGCAGCTTTGGTTTTTTCAACAATTGCCTCATTCAAACAATAGCATGTACGTGGCCCTTCTATCTCTCCCTTTATAAGTCCAACACGTTTTAACTCCTTTAAATGCTGGCTCACTGTGGATTGCGACAAAGGTAACCTGTCTACAATCTCTCCGGTAATGCAGGAATTCAATTCATTTAAGATCCTAAGAATACTAATTCGTGCCGGGTGAGATAATGCTTTTGCTATATCAGCAAGCTGTGTATCGATTTGTTCAAATGTTTCTGTTTTTGCAACGGGCATATATTCTCCATTTATCGTTCATCGTAAATATACGATTAATTAATTCTGAAATGCAAATCTTTTTTGTAATTTAGTTTTTGAATGGATGATGATGAGCGAAATAATCGCTCAAATTCGGTTGTTAGTTACGTAGTTTCAAAATGAATGGATGGGCCGTTTTAATATTATGCATAGCTTTTCAAATCCAGAAAAACTCCACGTCTTTGTGAAGGCATTCAACATCTATCGGTGTGCTGCCAAAAAGTTCACCATCAGGGATTAATACTTTTGGAATATCTGTTTCAATTCGGATTTTTTTCGCCTTAAAAACTTCCACCTTCTCATCAAGAACATGTTCACCTTTAAAGATAGTAGGCAATAGTTTAATTATTCTACCTCGTGAAGCTTTATTTGCAAGAATAATGTCAAGATAGCCATCGTCAATTTTGGCATCTGGAGCCATAATAAAAGTTGAACCCGTGTATCGTGTGTTGGCAATCTCCACAAATATACCGTCTCTTTGAACAGTTTTTCCATCCATTATTAGTATCATTTTAAAAGATTTTAAGAAAGCAATTTGGTAAAGCACCCCAAGCAAATACGAAAGTTCGCCAAGTGATTTTATTTTTTCTACGGATACGCCAACATCTGCTACAAAACCGATTCCCATAATATTCAAATAATGATAGGTCTTCCCTTCTGTAGTTAATCGGACAGAATCAATTTTCTTAGGTTTGTTTTCAGAAATAATATCGATAGCTTTTTGCCACTGGTATGAAGTAAGACCGAGTTCTTTGCCAAATGCATTACCCGTCCCGATTGGCAGTAAACCGAGTGGAGGCTTATTTGCACCTGAGTTTTGATAGTACCCATTAACAGTTTCAAATAAAGTTCCATCTCCTCCTGCTGCAATAACTCCTTCATATTTTGCAAGATTTGCATTTTTGACCAGCTCAATTCCATGCCAGCTGTATTCAGTTATTAGAACTTCAACATAAATTTTTTTTTCTTCAAAGTAGGATTTTACTTCCGGTAGTATTTTTGCGGCTCTTTTTCCACCCGACTCTGGGTTATAAATGAGTAGTAACTTCAAACAATCCTCCGAAAATCATTGTTCTGATATTAAGTTTTTAATTTTCTTTTTTGTATAATCCCGTAAACTAACCGTATCCATGTCATTAATAATATTAATACCAATAATTTCACCAAATTTTAACCGTATTCTTCCAGGATTGATTAATAATGAAGTTTTATTATTTACCCTAAACATATCCAGAATTGCAACCGGGATAATTTCTTTTTGAGTCTTCTTTGCAAGGTGAAAAGGTAGTTTTTTAAACGGTCTAAGTTCTCCATCACTTGTTCTTCCACCTTCAGGAAAAATAATTAATGATTTTCCTTTCTGTAAGAATAATTCGGCTTCGGTATAACTTTTTATGGATGCATAAATATTTTCGCGCTCAACCGGAATATTGCCTAAGCGCCGCATGACCCAACCATACAATGGCCATTTATGCTGACGCGATGCTTCAATCCCACGCACAAATCCTGGAATAAATCCACCAACCAAAGGAATATCAAAAAAGCTTACATGATTGATCATATAAATGTAAGATTGGCTGGTATCTACTTTTTCCAGGAATTCTAATTCTATTTTAAAGAAAATAAATCTAAATAATCCACGAAGCATTTTCTTAACAAGCCAATCAAATTTTTCGACTGGCAAAAGAAAAGAAAGCAAAAGTGTAATCAGTAAAAAACCAGTGTAATACAGGCCTCCAATAATCCACAAAAATATGGATAAAACATATTTCATGGACAAAAAACCTCGATAGCCTGGTGCAGGCATTCAATTTCCACCGGCGTGCTACCAGCTAATTCACCATCGGGTGCAAGTATTTTGGGGATATTACTATGGATGGTTATTTTCCTGGCTTTGAATGCTTCAACTTCATCCATATTTACATGAGTACCGTTAAAAATAGTTGGGAAAAGGCGCAAAAGTTTTCTCCGCGAAACTTTATTTAGCAAAATCACATCAAGAAAACCATCATCAATTTCGGCCTCAGGTGCCATTAAAAATGTAGATCCTGTCCAACGGGTATTTGATATTTCTACAAATATGTTTTCCCGTTCATAATTTTTACCATCAAGTTTAATTTCAATTTTGAAAGTTTTCAAAAATACCATCTGATAAAAAACCCCAACTGTGTAGGCAAAATTTCCAAGAAACTTAAGAGGATGTGCAGTAACGCCAACATCAGCAACAAAACCAAGTCCAAGAATATTAAGATAATAAAATATTTTCCCTTCGGTCGAAAACTGGGCGACATCTACTTTACGTGTTTTGCCTGAACAAATGATGTTAATTGCTTTTTCCCACTCAAATGTGCGGAGATCTAAATCACGAGCAAAAGCATTTCCGGTACCCATGGGCAGGAGTCCAATAGGAGGCTTTCCAGAACCTCTGTTTTGATAATAGCCATTGATCACCTCAAACAGGGTTCCATCACCGCCGGCCGCAATTACACCATCGTATTTTTGCAGATCACTGTTCTTTACAAGCTCAATACCATGCCAGCGGTATTCTGTCAGTTTTACATCCAACTCAATACCTTTTTCCACAAACCTGGTTTTAATTTTGTTAAATATTTTTCCGGCTTTTTTATGCCCGGCATGAAGATTGTAAATAAGAAGCAGTTTCAAATCATTCCTTTCCAAATTGTAAACTAAAAATAAACAAGTGATACAAAACATTCAATTTGCTATGAAAATGAAATCAGGAAATAAGAATTCCTGGTACTTGGATTCATTGAAATTAAATTCAAAAAAAAGTATTTATTGACTGATTATTAATTGCACTGGGCATATTTATTTTTTACATTCCCTGTGAAATATTTCACACTGTGAATTAATTAACGGTAAATTAAGATGCAGCTACCAGAAAAAACAATTGAACGGCTATTGCTTTATAAAGTATTGCTGTTGGAACTAAAAAACCTGGACAGAACAAATATTCATTCTCATGAGCTGGCAGAAATAGCAAATAACAACTCTGCGCAAGTACGTCGTGATATTATGGCTACAGGCTTTACCGGAATACCCGCCAAAGGCTATCAGATTAACGATCTTATTAATAAAATAAAAGAGACATTAAATCTTAATTCCAAGATAAATATGTGTCTGGTAGGAATTGGAAATTTAGGAAGTGCAATTATTCATTTCTTTGGAGAACATAATACCCGTTTTGAGTTAAAAGCCGCTTTTGATACAAATCCGCAAAAAGTAAATAATACAATTGCAGGCTGCAAAACATATAAAATGGATGATCTTTCCAGTATTATAAAACAAGAAAAAATAACTTTGGGGATTATTGCGACACCAGCTTCAAATGCTCAACAGGTTGCAAATAGTCTTGTCGAAAATGGTATAAAAGGAATTTTCAATTTTACATCACATCCTTTACAAGTACCGAAAACGGTTAAACTAAACCGCTTAGATATAACATTGCAATTAGAGAAGTTGGCTTTTTTTAGTCATTAAAAAAAAAAATTAGATAACTTTGTGAATTTTTTCATTTAAGAGGAATTTATGGGAACGCAACTACAAAATATTTTAGATAACAATGCAGGAAGAGGTAGAGAAAGTTTAATTCACATCCTTCAGGAAGTTCAGGAACAACAGGGTTATTTGTCACAGGAAGCTGTTATTGAAATTGGAGCCCATTTAAAATTACCAACAAGTAAAATTTATGGTGTTGCTACTTTTTACAATCAATTCCGGTTTAAACCATTTGGCCAATATCACATCCAGGTTTGCCGGGGAACAGCCTGCCATGTTAAAGGCTCTGCTTCAGTGCTTAATACCCTTCAGCAGGAATTAAAAATTAAAGCAGGAGAAACAACCCGGGACGGATTATTTAGCATTGAAGTTGTTGCATGCATTGGCGCCTGTGGTTTAGCACCGGTTATAAGTATTAATGGTGAGTTTTTTGCGGGCGTTGACAATGCTGCAACTCGTAAAATTCTAAAAAAATACAAAAGAAGTGCAAAAAAACAGGAGGTTGAAAATGCATAACTTTACACCTTCTGCGGGAAGAGATAATAGTCTTTTTGATAGCATTGTGCACTTTTCTGAACCTTTAAAAAGAGTAACTCAAAAAAAAGTAAATATTTTCCGTCGTGAAATTATTGAAAAACCAGTTTTTTATATAGGTGCAGGAACATGCGGACTTGGCGCGGGGGCTGATAAAACAAAGAAAATTTTGATAGACTATCTTCAAAAAAATGAAATTGACGCAGATGTAATTGAAGTTGGCTGCATTGGCCTTTGCTCTGCCGAACCACTTGTTGATATTCAGATTCCCGGAAAAACCCGCCTGGTTTACAACAATGTTACAGAAGATAAAATAATCGCTATAACCGAAGCGGCATTAAAAGGAAAAATTACCCTTGAAAACATTCTTGCCCAACACCGTAACAAAAACCTTACTCACTGGGAAAATATTCCATTTTTAGATGAGCATGCTTTTTTCAGACAGCAAACACGGCGTGTTCTTAAAAACTGTGGTATAAATGATCCGGCAAATATTAATGATTATATCGCCAATGATGGTTACAAGGCATTTTCCAAAACATTGCATACCTACAAGCCTGAAGAAGTATGTGAGATTGTTGAGCAAAGTGGTTTGCGCGGTCGTGGTGGCGGTGGTTTCCTGACAGGCAAAAAATGGAAATTTGCACTTAATACAAAAGCCGATCAAAAATATATGATTTGTAACGCGGATGAAGGCGATCCCGGCGCATTTATGGATCGTGCAATTATTGAAGGTGATCCGCACAGTGTCCTTGAGGGTTTGGCCATTTCTGCTTATGCCATTGGTGCAAGTAAAGCTTATATCTATATCCGGGCAGAGTATCCATTAGCAATAGAACGTTTGATTCAAGCTATTGATCAGGCAAAAAATTATGGCCTCCTGGGTAAAAACATTCTTGGTAAAGGATTTGATTTTGACATTGTGATTAAAAAAGGGGCCGGTGCTTTTGTTTGTGGTGAAGAAACAGCCTTAATTCACAGTATTGAAGGAAAACGTGGAATGCCAAGACCCAGACCGCCCTTTCCTGCTGTTAAGGGATTATTTGGAAAACCAACAGTGATCAACAATGTTGAAACAATGGCCAATATTGCCGGCATTATTCTTAATGGCGCCCATTGGTATAAAAGTATTGGCACTATGGACAGCCGCGGTACAAAAGTTTTTGCTCTATCAGGAAAAGTAGAACGCACGGGCCTGGTTGAAGTCGCCATGGGCATTAATATCCGCGATATAATTTTTGATATTGGTGGCGGAGTAGAAAATGAAGGCCGTTTTAAAGCTGTTCAATTTGGCGGCCCTTCCGGCGGATGTATTCCTGAACAACACCTTGATATTCAAATTGATTATGAATCTTTAAAAACAGTCGGTGCCATGATGGGATCTGGCGGGATGGTTGTTATGGATGAAACAACCTGCATGGTCGATCTTGCTAAATATTTTATGAACTTTATTCAAAATGAAAGCTGCGGAAAATGTATCCCATGCCGGGAAGGCACACGGCAGATGCTTGATGTTTTGGAAAATATTTCCAGTACAAAAAGCGATCCGTTATCCCGTTTTAAAAGTGTTATGTACCTGCCTCGTTTAGCTGAAGTAATTCAGGAAACAAGTTTATGTGGATTGGGCCAATCGGCACCCAATCCTGTACTAAGTACCTTGCGCTGGTTCCGCCACGAATACGAAGAACATATCTACGAAAGGAATTGTTCTGCCGGTGTCTGCCAGGATATGTTAACTTTTGCAATTGATAAAATTAAATGTATCGGCTGTATGGCTTGTGCACGGAAATGCCCGAATGATGCAATAATTGGTGATAAAAAGGAAGCTCATTTCATCCTTGATGATAAATGTATCGGTTGTGGTGTTTGTAAAGATGTTTGCCGCTTTGACGCGGTTTCTGTTAACTGATTTCGGAAGGAAAAAAAATGTTTGAAATTGAAGTGAATGGACAAAAAATAGAGGCTATTCCCGGGGAAACAGTTTTATCGTCTTTAGAACGCTCAGGAATTTCTGTTCCAACCCTGTGCCATATTAAAGATATGATTCCAAGTGGTGCCTGCCGTATTTGTTCAGTTGAAGTGGAAGGACAAAAAAGTTTAATACCAAGCTGCTCGTATCCTGTTTATGAAGGAATGAAAATAAAAACAAATTCTCCACGTGCAATAAGGGCACGTAAAACTATTGTGGAGCTTTTACAAGCCAATCACCCTGATGATTGTTTGTATTGCGTTCGTAATACGGATTGTGAACTCCAGTCATTATCCGCCCAACATGGCATTCGTGAAAAACGTTATATCGCTGAACCATGTAAACACCCAACTGATGTTTCGTCTTCAGCCATAATCCGCGAACAGGATAAATGTATTTTGTGCGGCAAGTGTGTGCGTGTTTGTGAAGAAGTGGTTGGTGTCGGGGCAATTGATTTTGTTAACCGTGGCAGCAAAACCATTATCGCGCCTGCCTTTGAGCAAGGGATGAATGTCTCCAGTTGTATTAATTGCGGCCAATGTGTGGTTGTTTGCCCAACCGGTGCCCTGCGTGAAAAAAGCCATATAAAAGAAGTTACAAATGCTCTTCAGGATCCTGAAAAAATTGTAGTTATACAGCATGCCCCGGCAATCTCAGTTACAATTGCAGAAGAACTTGGCCTGCAGGATGCAAAAGAAGCAGACAAAATTATGGTGAATGCATTAAGAAAACTTGGCTTTGACAGGGTTTTTGATACCTCATTCTCAGCCGATTTAACCATTATGGAAGAAGCCTCTGAGCTGGTGCAGCGTATCCAAAGCGGTGGCACTTTACCAATGATGACCAGTTGCTCTCCGGGCTGGGTAAAATATATGGAGCAGTCTCATCCGGAATTATTGGACAATGTATCTACATGTAAAAGTCCACAGCAAATGCTTGGTGCAATTATAAAAAGCTATTATGCGCAAAAAGAAGGCATCGATCCTAAAAATATTTACAGTGTTGCAGTTATGCCCTGCACCGCCAAAAAATTTGAAGCCGGTCGCCCGGAACTTGGTTCGAATGGTTTATCCGACCTGGATGCAGTTTTAACAACCCGTGAGCTAATCCGCATGTTTAAAATGTTTGGGGTTCAATATAATTCTTTGGTTGCAGCTGAACCCGATTTGCCATTTGGCGAACGAAGCAGTGCCGGAAAACTATTTGGCGGAACCGGTGGTGTTATGGAAGCTGCATTGCGAACAGCACATAAAATGATTACCGGAAATGAGATGGACGAACTGGTTGTAAAGCAGGTTCGCGGACTTTGTGCATTTAAAGAAACAAAAATAAAAATTGGCGACATGGAACTTGGCATCGCTGTGGCAAATGGTATTAAGAATGCAAAAAAAATCCTCCAGGAAATAAAAGATGGCAGAGATGATATCCATTTTATTGAAGTAATGACCTGCAATGGCGGATGCATCGGCGGCGGCGGCCAACCTTGCAACACCAACATGGATAACATCAAAACGCGGCTTAAATCACTTTATCAAATTGATACAAATGCGCCTGTCCGAACATCACATGGAAATAAAGCAATAAAAGAATTATATGATGATTTTCTTGGTGAGCCTTTGGGTGAAAAAAGCCATGAATTGCTTCACACTCATTACTCAGCCCGTGACGTTTTACTTTAAGGAAAAATTGTGCAAGCAAGCGATAAACTAATCACAACAAAAAAAGAATTATGCCGGGTTTGTTATACCTGCGTTCGCGATTGCCCCGCCAAAGCCATACGAATTAGTAGTGGTCAAGCCGAGGTAATACAAAGCCGTTGTATCGGTTGTGGCAACTGTGTTTTGGTTTGCAGCCAAAATGCAAAACAATATTATAGCTCAATTGATGAAGTCAACGCGACGCTTTTGTCCGGCGTCCGGACTGCGGCCATTATTGCACCAAGTTTTCCTGCAGATTATCCTGATTTGGATTATCAGCAATTGTGTGGCATGGTTCGTGGACTCGGTTTTGATATCGTAAGTGAAGTATCTTTTGGTGCTGACCTGGTTGCACAGGCTTATAAAAAACTTGTGGCTAAGCATGATGAAAACAGATTTATTGCCACTACCTGCCCGGCTGTTGTTTCTTTTGTTGAAAAATATCATCCTGAACTGGTTTCTTCACTTGCTCCGGTTGCTTCTCCAATGGTTGTGATGGGCCGGGTTTTAAAACGCATTCATGGCGATGATTTGCGAATTGTTTTTATCGGACCTTGTTTCGCTAAAAAATCTGAAATAACTCGTTCAGGGGAAGATTGTGTTATCGATTCTGCCCTGACATTTAAAGAGCTTAACCAAATGCTGGATAGCACAGGTATTAATAGTGCAAATGTTCAAAAGTCTAACTTTGATCCTCCATTACCCGGCTTAGGTTCTCTTTTTCCAATAAGTGGTGGAATGCTTCAGGCAGGTGATATGACAGAAGATTTACTTACTGCAGATGTGGTTTGTGCGGATGGAAAATCCAACTTTACACACGCTTTAAAGGAATTTGAAAATGGCTCCCTGGATGCAAAGTTGCTTGAAGTTTTGTGTTGCCAGGGCTGCATAATGGGTCCCGGTATGAGCAACGATCTTCCGTATTTTTCACGGCGAACAGCCGTTAGTAAATATGCCCGCGAAAGATTGAAAAGCGTTGATCCCGATATTATGCAAAACCAATATGATACTTTTTCCGATATCGATACTGGAAATACGTATCGACCAGATGACAAACGTCTTGCCCTGCCTTCGCCAGTTGATTTGCAAAATATTATGAAACGAATGGGCAAAGTGAATGATGAAGATGAATTGGATTGTGGCGCCTGTGGTTATGCTACCTGCCGTGAACATGCTATTGCGATTCATAAAGGCCTTGCAGAAAATGAAATGTGCCTGCCAAATACGATTGACCGCTTAAAAAAATCGCTTACAGATTTAAACATTTCAAATGATAAACTTTCCAAAACGCAGGTGGCGTTGATCAATGCTGAAAAACTGGCCGGTATGGGTCAGCTCTCCGCAGGGATTGCCCATGAAATTAATAATCCCCTTGGCGTAATTTTACTTAACTCTCAATTAATGCTTGATGAGTGTAAACCTGATGATGACAATTTTGAGGATATCAGCCTGATTGTTGAGCAGGCCGAGAGGTGCAAAACCATTGTTTCCGGTTTGTTAAATTTTGCCAGAAAAAATGAAGTGAACCTGGAGATTGTAAATATTAGCGCCTTAATTGACCGCTGTTTAAAAACAATTATTTTACCAAAAAATATTCGTGTTATTGTGGAGCATAAAATCCAAAACCCGCAAGTTGAAATTGATGAAGGACAGATGATTCAGGTATTAACCAACCTGTTCAAAAATGCAATTGAAGCTATGCAGGATGGTGGGGAATTACATCTGAAAACACATGACAAAGGACGTTATTTCAAAATTATCGTTTCTGATACCGGAACAGGCATACCCGAGAAAGTAAAGAAAAAGATTTTTGAACCGCTGTTTACAACAAAAAAAGTTGGTAAAGGTACGGGGCTTGGATTAGCTGTAGCGTATGGAATAATTAAAATGCATCGTGGCAAAATTGACGTGCAATCAAATGCTGATCCTGAAAAAGGTAAAACCGGGACAAAATTTTCAGTCACGCTACCAAAATGTTAATAGTTAAATCACAAATAATCTTAAAGCATGAGGATTAAAAAATGGATACAAATACCCAGGAAATACAAAAAAAAGTGTTAATTGCTGATGACGATTATGATTTGTTGGAAAAAATGAAAATAGAGTTGCAAAGCATGGGTTTCTCGGTTGTTGATGTACAATCACAGGCAGATGCAGAAGCTCAACTCGAACATTTTAAACCCGATCTGGCCATTTTTGATTTGATGATGGAAAACCAGGACAGTGGATTTATCCTCAGCTATAAGGCAAAGAAAAAATATCCTGATGTACCTGTTATGTTAGTTACGGGTGTGACAAAAGAGACCGGAATGCATTTTGATACATCCACAGAGGAAATGCAGGAATGGCTTAAGGCAGATGTTGTGCTAAACAAAGATGTGCGGCTTGAACAACTTAAAGCTGAAATTGACCAATTATTAAAGGACTAATACGATGGAAAAATTAAGTGTTTTAATCGTTGATGATGAATATGGTATGAGGCGTGGTGCGCAAAAGGCCTTAAAAAAATATAAAGTAATTATCGAAGAGCCCTTTGCTGAAGTTGGATTTGAAATTGATCAGGCAGAAAATGGCAGTGAAGCTCTTGAAAAATTATCTACCAAGCATTTTGATTTATTATTGCTCGATTACAAAATGCCTGATATGACTGGATTGGAAGTCCTGAATTATGTTCAGGAACAAAAGATTGATGTACTTACTGTAATGGTGACAGCATATGCCTCTTTGGAAGTTGCAGTTAGCGCCACTAAAAATGGTGCCTTTGATTTTTTGGCAAAACCTTTTTCACCTGATGAACTTCGATCGGTTGTTGGAAAAGCTGTTAACAACCTTATCTCAAAAAGACAAGCGCGTAAATTAGCAGCAGAAAAAAAACGTGTCCGTTTCCAGTTTATTACTGTTTTAGCCCACGAATTAAAAGCCCCGTTAGCTGCCGTTGAAAGCTACATGCAACTTTTAAAACAGCAGACTTTGGGTGATGAGTTAATTAATTACGACAAAGTAATTTCAAGATCAATCACCCGAATTGAAGGTATGCGTAAAATGATTCTTGACCTGCTTGACCTGACGCGGATTGAATCCGGGCAGAAAAAAAGAATTCTCCAGGACATTAACATAGGCCCGATTGCCAAAACCTCCATTGAAATGATACAACTGGTGGCAGAAGAACGTGGTATATCGATTAATCTTGATGTTCCCAAAAAACTAAATATACAGGGCGATCCTGATGAACTGCTGATTATTTTCAACAATCTTATTTCCAATGCAGTAAAATATAATCGTGAAAATGGGCAGGTAAATGTAAAAATAATCCCGGGTGAAGAGCAGGTTACAATCTGTGTTTCAGATACCGGGATTGGCATGACCGCCGAAGAACGTGAAACCCTGTTTGGCGAATTTGTACGAATCAAAAATGAAGATACCCGTGCAATAATAGGGAGCGGACTTGGACTTTCAATCCTTAAAAAGCTTGTTTCTTTGTACAATGGAAAAATTAGTATTGAAAGCGAGAAAGGCAAAGGCAGTACTTTTACAGTTATTTTAAAAAACAAACAGGTTGCTCAAAGCGATCAGGAAGAGGGATCGAATGCAGCCTGATGAAGTAATGCATTGGCTTAAAGAAGAAGATGAGCAGACACTGGAAGTTTTATGGAAGAAAGCAGATGAAACGCGCCGGGAATATGTAGGAAATGATATCCACTTACGCGGGATTATTGAAATATCCAACTACTGTGTTCGGCTTTGTCATTATTGTGGGATAAATGCAGCAAACAAAAATATTAAACGCTATTTGATGACTGTTGAAGAAATCATGAATGGTGTAAAAGAGATTGAATCTTACGGATATGGAACTGTTGTTTTGCAGGCCGGAGAAGATGCCCGTATTAAGGCCGATTGGATTGCGGAAATTATAAAAAGAATCAAAAATGAAACAAGCCTATCGGTTACGCTTAGTTTGGGAGAGCGAAAAAAGAGTGAACTGGAATTATGGAAAAAAAGTGGCGCTGACCGATACCTGCTAAAAATTGAAACGGGGAATCAAAGACTTTTCAAAAGTATTCATCCAACTGCCTCTAAATTTGAATGGAGTAATCGCATTCAAATATTATTTTTTTTACTTGAAACGGGCTATGAAACCGGTAGTGGTATAATGGTTGGAATACCCGGACAAACATATAATGATATTTTGACAGACATATTTCTCTTTAAAAAACTTGGCGTTCACATGCTGGGTATTGGACCTTTTCTGCCACATCCGGAAACAAGCTTGGGAAAAGAATTTTTTGAAGGATTAGAAGATAAAGACCAGGTACCAAACACCGAATTGATGACATACAAAGTAAACGCTTTAACACGCATTATTTGTAAAAATATAAACATTCCAACAACAACAGCTTTGGCAACCATAAATAGCAAAACCGGAAGGGAACTTGGGTTAAAAAGAGGCGCCAATGTTATCATGCCAAATTTTACGCCAATAAAATATCGTCAATTTTATGAGATTTATCCCGGGCGGATTTGCCTGGAAGAATTTGGCACAAAAGTTAATAATATGATCCATGAACGCATAAAATCTGTTGACAGGGAAATTGGTTACGGGCCAGGTTCTGCAATTCAAAATAAGGCACAAAAATGTATTTAGATAAAACACTATCAAAAAACGCAAAAGATTTTATTGATGATGACAAAATTCATTCATTACTAAAAAATACCAAAGAAAATCCAAAGCAGGTTAAAAAAATAATTGCCAAAAGTCTTGAGAAAAAAGCGCTTAATCCGGAAGAAACAGCAATACTTCTTAAAACCGAGTCTCCCGAACTTGTGGAAGAAATATTCGAAGCTGCACGGAAACTAAAGCGAGATGTTTATGGAAACCGGATTGTATTGTTTGCACCGCTTTACATCGGGAATAATTGTGTTAACGATTGTACCTATTGCTCTTTCCGCAGAAGCAACAAAGAAGCTGTTAGGAGAACTCTTTCTGAAACTGAAATTGGCGCACAGGTAGAATCTCTTGAGGATAAAGGCCATAAACGCTTGATACTTGTGTATGGCGAACACCCAAAATATAATGCGGATTATATCGCCAAATCTGTTAAAGATGTTTATCGCGTAAAAAAAGGTAATGGAGAAATTAGAAGGGTAAATATAAATGCTGCTCCGATGGATATTGAAGGTTTCAAAAAAATTAAAGAGGCCGGCATTGGAACTTACCAGATTTTTATGGAAACCTATCACCATGAAACTTACCAAAAAGTACATCCGGAAAATACTTTTAAAGGTGACTATCTCTGGCGGCTTGATGGATTAAACCGTGCCAATGAAGCAGGATTGGATGATGTAGGAATTGGCGCGTTATTTGGTTTATATGATTGGCGTTTTGAAGTTTTAGCAATGATCCATCATTCCCAATTTCTTGAAAAGCAATATGGCTGCGGACCACACACAATTAGTTTTCCACGGTTAAAACCCGGGTTGGGAATTGAGTATGATGAAAAATACCTGGTTAATGATTATAACTTTAAACGGTTAGTCGCCATTCTTCGTTTAGCTGTGCCATATGCCGGCATGATATTAACCGCCCGTGAAAGCGCTGAGTTACGAAAAGAAATTCTTGGTTTTGGTGTTTCTCAAATCGATGCGGGAAGCAGGATCGAACTGGGAGGATATACAGAAATTGGAGACGCCCAGGTACAGTCATCTGAGAAAGAACAATTTTTATTATCAGATTTACGCCCCCTGGATGAAGTAATAAAACAACTTCTTGATGATGATTATATCCCCAGCTTTTGCACCTCATGCTACAGGCAGGGACGAACCGGAGAACAGTTTATGGAGTTTGCAATTCCCGGGTTTATAGAGCGATTGTGTACGCCAAACGGGCTGATAACTTTACAGGAATATTTATATGATTATTCCTCTGAAGAAACAAAAGAATCCGGAAAAAAACTAATTCAAAGACAACTATCAAACATGCCCGATTCGAAAATGAAAACACGTGTTGTTGAGAGGCTGAATAAAATCGAGCATTCAAATGAGCGGGATTTTTACTTTTAGAAATTGAAAAAAAGAGCACAAACATGAAAAAAACACCAAAAGGAATGCGTCTTCATATTGGGATTTATGGCAGGCGTAATGTTGGAAAATCATCTTTGGTAAATGCGATAACCAGGCAACAGGTTTCAATAGTTTCAGACGTTGCCGGCACCACCACTGACCCGGTAGAAAAGCCAATGGAAATGTTACCCATTGGCCCGGTTTTATTTATCGATACGGCAGGGATTGATGATGAAGGAGACTTGGGGAAAAAACGTATTCAAAAAAGTCGCAAAGCAATGGAGCGCACGGATATTGCCATAATTGTTTCAACTGCTGATTTATGGGAAGATTTTGAGCAAAACCTGATTAACGAATTTTCCAGACTAAAAATTACGGTTATCGTTGTTTTCAATAAAGTTGATATTTTATCTCCAAGAGCGGACCAATTGGATTCAATTTCAAAGCAGGGTATTTCAGTTGTTCAATCCATAGCTTTTAAAGCGGTGGGGATTAATGAATTGCGCGATGTGCTGATCGCTAATGTGCCTGATTATTTTTTGAAATCTCCATCCGTTACAGCCAATCTTGTACCACCTGGAGAAATGGCATTGCTGGTGGTTCCAATCGATTATGAAGCGCCCAAAGGTAGATTAATTCTGCCACAGGTTCAGGTGCTTAGAGATTTACTGGATAATGACGCTTATAGCATGGTTGTAAAGGAAACAGGATTAGTGCAGGCATTGAACAACCTGAAAAAACCACCTGCGCTGGTAATTACAGATTCCCAGTCATTTAAAGAAGTAGGCAGAGATACGCCAGTAGAAATTCCGTTAACATCTTTTTCTATTTTGTTTGCACGCCTAAAAGGCGACTTAAAAGAATTTGTAAAAGGCGCGTTATCGATTGGAAAATTAATTCCCGGTGACAATATCCTTATTGCTGAGTCTTGCAGTCACCACCCCATAAAAGGTGATATAGGACGTGAAAAAATTCCACTTTGGCTGGACAAATATGTTGGTGGAAAACTTAACTATTCAACGGTTCAGGGACATGATTTCCCAGAAGATTTGAGTAAATACAAGCTTGTTGTTCAATGCGGATCGTGCACTTTCAATCCCAGATTATTGAAAACACGATTAAATATTTGCAGGAGCGCAAATGTCCCGATAACAAATTATGGCGTTGCAATTGCGTTTATGCATGGTATTTTCGAAAGAGCATTAGCACCATTTGATGAGGTAAAAGGAATCCTGGAAGAAAACCGAAAAGAAGCTTTGCTGGCGGGATAATTTTTATTTAAACAAAAAAGTAAATAAGAGCATAGTAGCGGGCAATTCTTAAAGTAAAAACTATTATCGAAAACAAGAGAAAATTCCAGCGCAGGACTCCGGCAACAATTGTTATGGGATCACCAATTATTGGTAACCATGAAAGCAGCAAAGACCACCAGCCATATTTATGAGCAATCTCATAAGCCTTTTGTGTGCTTTTATTAATCTTTTTATCCAACCACTTTTGCCCAACCAAAAGGCCAATAAAATAATTAATAACTGTTCCCAGAATATTTCCCAGGCTGGCCCAAATTAAAACCGGAATTGATTTCATTTCCAGAAGCAACGCGCCTGCAACAGCACCTTCGGAGCTAACAGGAATTATAGTAGCTGCCATCAGACAAAAAAGAAATAAACCAAAGTAACCGTAGTCTTCAACAAAATTCATTGGCAAGCTTAAAGAATCAAAAATCAAGAAACAAGATTCTGTAAAACAAGAATAAAAAGGGACTAATAAAAGCAGGAAGTAATAAATCTAAATAAAGAACATTTTTAACTTTTTATGATCTTGGCTAACTTGGTTTTCATTACAACTATAAATTTGGAGGAAAATTGAAAAACAAAATATATCATAATCCCCGCTGCAGTAAAAGCCGGCAAACTTTACAATTGATGAATGATAACAATGCCGAAGTTGAAATCGTTGAGTATTTAAAAACTCCTCCAACTGCCGAAGAGATTCTAACACTTTGTAAGCAAATTCGTATAGCTCCAAAGGATCTTGTTAGGATGAAAGAACCAATCTTGAAAGAACTAGGTTTCTCCAAAAAGTCCGAGCTATCCGACAAAGAGTGGTGCAAGTTGATGTCTGAAAACCCAAAGTTGATCGAGCGACCGATTGTTGTTTATAATGGAAAAGTTGTATTAGGCAGGCCGCCAGAAAAAGTGTTGGATATTATTTAGCATTTCCGCTGATTTTTATACTTTATTTATGACTTATATGTCTTTTATTATTTGATGGAAGACATATTTTTTTATAGCTTTGTTTCTATATATAGAAACATGAATTATGAAAAACAATATAAAACAAATTTGTGATTTATTAGCCGAGACAAATGATTCAAGTAAAATAAATCATTTATTAGAAAGCTTTTTTACCCCCGCCGAATTAGCTGATCTTGATTCCAGATGGGAAATATTAAAACGATTGAATAAAGGTGAAACACAACGGAAAATAGCTAAAGACCTGCATCTGGGGTTATGCAAAATTACACGTGGATCGAAAGAATTGAAGAAACCCAACTCTATTTTAAAAAAAATAATTACCAAAATAGAAAAAGAAAACTAGTCAAAATAATATTTACATAGGAGACACCAACATGGCTGTTAAAGTATTTTTAACCGAAGATGAAATGCCAAAGCAATGGTATAACCTTGCTCCAGATTTACCCACACCTATGCAACCGCCATTAGGACCTGATGGAAACCCTATCGGACCGGAAATGCTGGCACCGGTTTTCCCGATGAACCTGATTGAGCAGGAAGTTAGTGCAGAACGCTGGATTGATATTCCCGAAGAAGTTAGGGAATTGCTCTTCAAATGGAGGCCTTCTCCATTGCACAGGGCCGTTTCATTAGAAAAAGCTTTAGGCACACCGGCACGAATTTATTACAAAAATGAAAGTGTTTCGCCGGCAGGGAGCCATAAACCAAACACAGCAATTCCTCAGGCTTGGTATAATAAACAGTTTGGCATAGAGAAGCTAACCACGGAAACCGGGGCCGGCCAATGGGGAAGTGCTCTTTCATTTGCCTGTTCGCTGGTTGGGCTTGAATGTAAAGTATTTATGGTACGAATTAGCTTTGACCAAAAACCAATGCGTAAACTGATGATGGAAACCTGGAATGGAACATGTATTCCAAGCCCAAGTGACCAAACTGAAATCGGCAAAAAATTTCTTGCTGAAGACCCCAATACACCAGGCAGTCTTGGAATTGCTATAAGTGAGGCCGTTGAAGCGGCAGTAACTGATCCGACAGGAAAATCGCGCTATTCTCTTGGCAGTGTATTAAACCATGTAATGCTGCATCAAACCATAATTGGTCTTGAAACAAAGAAACAGTTAGCCAAGATCAACGAAAAAAATGTTGATGTTGTAATTGGCTGCGCAGGTGGCGGCAGTAATTTTGCCGGTCTGGCCTTCCCTTTTGTAAATGATAAAATAAATGGCGCAAATATCGATATTATCCCAGTAGAGCCTGCATCTTGCCCAACGATGACAAAAGCACCATTTGCTTATGATTTTGGTGATACCGGCCAGATGACTCCACTGATGCCGATGCATTCATTGGGTCATAAATTTATTCCACCTCCAATCCATGCCGGTGGTTTACGTTATCATGGTATGGCGCCATTAGTTAGTGCGGCTATAAATGATGGATTATTAAATCCAACTTCTATCGGCCAGGTAGAATGTTATAAAGCTGCTGTACAGTTTGCCCGTACCGAAGGGATTATTGTTGCTCCTGAAACCAGCCATGCAGTCGCATCTGCAATCCGTGAAGCAAATAAAGCCAAAGAAGAAGGAAAAGAAAAAGTTATCGTATTTGGATTAAGCGGACATGGATTAATGGATTTACTTGGTTACGAAAAACATTTCACCGATGATTTGGATCATCATGCAATGTCCGATGAAGAATTAGCAGAGTCAATTAAATGCATGGATGGCTTGCCAAAACCGAAGTAGCTTCGACAAGCTCAGCTACATATTTCGCTTAAAAAAAAAGGCCATCGTATGATGGCCTTTTCTGTTTCTCTTAAGTTTATAGTCTGGTACCGTCCAGCTTGTCATTCTTTAGAAGTTCTTCATATTCTTGCGGATGGTGATGTTTTAAATCTTCAAGAGACATTTTACCGTCAGTCCAGGTAACATCCATCGGATATTTTTCCGGATGATAAACAACAAAGAACCAATGCCAGACAATTATAGCCAATGTAGCAAGCCAGGCTTCTAAGTAGTGAACAACTTCTGAAGCTTCAAATACCCACGACGGTAAGTACTTCATAAAAAATTCCGGGAACCACAATACAAAACCCGTTGCTACCATAACAAACGTTCCCCAAATTAGCGCAAGATATTCCGCTTTTTCAGTATAATCAAAACGCCCGCTTTTTGGTTTTTCTTTTGATAGTCTTAGATAAAACTTCATATTTTTAATGAAGTCAGTAACATCTTCAATCTTTGGCATCAATGACATAATTTCTTTTCTGCCGTTTCTACTAAAGATGAAATAACCGGCTTGAATAGTTGAAGCAGTAATCATCACAATAGCAGCAACCCTGTGCGTAGTTGAACGAATCGCCTCATCCATTCCCATCCAGGTAATTAACTGCACCCAGCCAGCATCGGGAAATTTTAAAGCAAAGCCTGTAATTACAAGAGCAAAAAAGCTGGTTAACAAAGCTAAATGTTGATAAACTTCCCACGGCCTAAAACGCTGGTAGGTAGGTTTTAAAATGTGGGCTCTGCGCTTTCTTACAACATGGTAAATGTAAATGATCGTGTTATGTATAACCATTCCTCCAATAACAACAATTATCATCCAAATGTAAATTTCATTTAAATAATACGCGACTGGGTTTCGAGCCTGCTGTTCGATAGGATGCATATCAATTTTAACAAAATCTTCGGAAATATTTTCATGGCATTCGCCACATGTGTTTTCCAAGTTTGAGATATGAACACTTGACTCAGGGTTTCGTGAACTTTTTATGGCATGGACTTCATGGCAACTTGTGCAAGTCGCGGCATCATCAGAACCGCGCAAAACTGAAAGACCGTGATAACTACGTAAATATGATTCCATACGGTTGGGATCAAGCCCAAAACGGCCCATCATTACTTCAGATGCGTGACAACCCTGGCATATTTGTGATGATTGGTTAAATTTGTTTGTTAAAGCATCCTCATCTTTTGCAGATGCAATACTATGTTCACCGTGGCAATCGTTACATCCGGGAGATTCAGAATGTCCTCGTTTTTTGCCCTGCCAATGGATGCTTTCAGAATATTCTTTGTATTCTTCTTCATGACATGTTCCACATGTTTTTGGCAAATTTATTTCCGAAGTCAGACACTCAGGATCAGTCTTCAACATTATTTTATGCGCACCATGACAGCTAATACATGTTGGAGCATCACCATCAGGATCTTCCAGTAAGTTTTTATTATGTACACTTTCATGATACATTCCAACCGGGCCATCTCCTTTAATATTCAGGTAAGCAAGTACCTCGGGTTTGGAGTGACAATCGGAACACATTTTCTCAATGTTCATTCTGTGTGAAGGTGAATTTTCATCATCGTAAGCTAAAATGTTATGCTTACCATGGCAATCAACACAATTCGCTGCATATAAACCATTGTCTTCATTTGTCAAAGCATGAGCACTTAAATCATAGTCAGCCTGGGCATCATCGTGGCACTCTGCACAATTAACTTTTTCCAATGTTTCTGCATGTTCCTCATCAAAGTCTTCCAAATCCATATGGCATTCTACACAATCCATATCACCATGGATAGATTGTTCAAAATCCCCTGGTTCAACATGAAGTGAAATTTCTAATGAGTCATTTATTTCTTTTGTCATTTCAGGATCATCGTGGCAATCATAGCATGCGTCATTGTCCTGCCCAATTAGCAAACTGTTCAACAAGAATAGTAAGAATGTAAGTGTAAATATGAATTTCATGGTAATTCCCTAATTAGATAAATAATCCTTAATATAAGAAAATTTTTCCATATTAGTGATTGTTTTCTCATTGTATTTTTTCATTTTCTTTAAAACTAACTTTTACTCTATGGATCAAGACCTGTATGACATTCAGTGCAGTTGGTGTCCATCCACTCATCTTCTTCTATTTCTCCGCCGGGGTGTCTAAAATCGATAAACCCAGTAATAGTTGCCATTTCCAGATCTTCGGGAGGTCCCTGAGCCTTTATTGTATGGCAGATATTGCAATCCCTGCTTATGGCTTTGTCATCTTCACTAACATGCTGATCATCATGACACCGGAAACAACCATCAAATTCTAAATGACCAATATGGTTTGGATATGCATCCCATTTTACATTCATTTCCGGGAAAATATTTACAACAAATTTGTCCTGTATTCCTTTTACGGCCTGCTTAATCATTTTCATTTTGGATTCTGCAATTTCAGGATAGTCCTCTTCATAAAATTCAATTACAGTCTTTTCAATATACTGGCGCGCAGAATCCGTTGTTGAAAATTCTTCGGCGCAGATTTGCATGGCAAGCGATTTAATTTCAGGAAGTTCGATTGGAATTATTCCTGCCGTAATTGCCTCATTTATAAAAAATGCCGGTGGTTTATAACTATGAGCCGGCCGGTTGTGGCAATCCATGCAATCCATTAAGCTAATATCAAATTCCTGAATCTGCTCTTCATCAAGTGTATCTTCTTCATTATTATAAATTGTTACATCTCCTGTTTTTAAATTGGTATACCTAACCCAGGAGATGTTCTCTTTCTGTTCGTGTGTTGATATATATTCTATTTTTACATCCGGATTAATATGCCAGTGGATTCCTTCATCAAAACTCCGTGCAGAAAGTTGTGAACCAAGTTTCATATTAAGATATATATCCCATTCGCTGTTTTCTTCGTCATTAAGATAGTGGCGTTCCAGCCTTTGTTTATTTGCATAAAATTTTTGTGGCCAATGGCATTGTTCACACGTTTCTCTGGCAGGCCGCAAATTTGCGATTGGTGTTGGAATCGGTTTGGAGTACTCATTTGTTAAAACTGATATTACCTGATGTAACCCTGATATTTTTGCTTTCACAAACCAATCGGCACCTGCACCAATATGGCATTCTGCACATGCAACCCTTGCATGTGAAGAATGTTGATAAGCATCGTATTCAGGCTTCATAACCTCATGGCAAAGTGTGCCACAAAATTCTACTGATTCTGTATAATGAAAAGCCTCATAACTGCCAATGGCCGACAGCAGAAAAAATATGGCTGTACCTAAGACAAATAGAGTTACAGCATTTCTATGGCGTTTCAAGTTTAAATCAATAAAAGGCAAAGAGTTTTGAGTTTTGGATATTTTTTTCCGGTTTAGTAACATTCCGACCGGAATTAAAATCAACCCCAAAATTAAAACCGCAGGTAAAAGCATATAAATGATAATCCCAAGGTATATTGGTTGGCCCGAGAAAAAAGTAGCTATCACAAATAGAAATATCATCATGAATAATACAATTATTGCAATCGTTGCCCCTATAAGTGAAATCCAATTCTTTGCCGAGCGCGGTAATTCAAATTTCATGATGAGTCCTTAAAAGTTTGTTTTTTCATTTGTCGTTAGAAATATTTTTAAACAATATAAATAATTTACTATTTTGATTTTTACATTGTGTATCGGCAATTCCCATGCCACTTTTATATTGTGCATCACAAAGACACAAAGCTTCCTGGAATTAAAATTCTTATTTTTCATTTATTGAAACTAATATTTGATCGATAAAGTAGAATTATAAATTTGAAATGAGAAATTTATCTAATTAACTTTGCGACTTAATAGTTTGTTAAACCAGGAGATTAATATGAAACGAGTGTTTATACTTGCATTTAGTTTGTTCTTTGTAGCCGGCTCTCAATTATTTGCACAGGAAAGCCACCAATACATTGGCGCCGAAAAATGCAAAACATGCCATAAGAAAGAAAAAGCAGGCAAACAATATTTAATTTGGAAAGATGGCCCTCATGCCAACGCAATGAAAACTCTGTCATCCCCCGAAGCAATGAAAATTGCCAAGGAAAAAGGAATAGCAGATCCGGCTAAGGATCCATCATGTTTAAAATGCCATTCAACTTATGCTAGTTTAAAACCAGAACAATTGCATGCTAAAGGGAAATTGAAATTAGAAGAAGGCGTTTCCTGTGAATCTTGCCATGGAGCTGGCGCCGATTACAAAAAGAAAAAAATAATGAAAGACCAGAAAACAGCAATAGCAAATGGCTTAATTCTACCTGAAGAAAAGGTTTGTAAATCTTGCCACAATGATGAAAGCCCAACTTTTAAAAGCTTTGATTTTAAAAAGGCCGTAAAAGAAATAAGCCATCCAACACCTGCTAAATAATAATTAAAAAAAAGGGGCTCAATAGCCCCTTTTTTTATTCTTCATAAATTATATTATACTTATTGATAAGACGGTGAATAGATCGTCTGTCAAGACCGCACAATTCTGCAGTTCGGGAAATATTGCCATTGTTACGTTTTATATGATGCGTTAAATATTCCACCTCAAACTTTTCCATTAAATTTTCTTTTGCATTTTTATAAGAAAGATTGATTATATCGTCATCAAAAATTGCATTCTCTTTTTCTTTTGAGATTGGTAAATCTGCTTTTTGAATTATTGAATTTGAGCAAAGATAAAATGCACGACTAATAATATTTTGCAGCTCACGTACATTGCCGGGCCATGTATAGTTTTTTAATGCTTTTTCTGCATCGCTTGATAAACGAACCATTGATTGGTCATTTTGACAGCAATGCTCTGTGAGAAAATTTTTTGCAAGAGGAATAATATCATCCGGACGTTCTCTTAATGGAAGAATTTTGATTTCCATGGCATTTAGCCGATAGTAAAGATCTTCACGAAATTGTTTATCATGCACAGCTTTATTCAAGTCTTTATTCGTTGCTGCAATAATCCTAACATCAATATCAATTTCTTGTTGCCCACCCACTCTTCTAATTTTTCGTTCTTCCAGCATTCTTAACAGCTTAATTTGCATAGCCAAACTAAGGTCGCCAATTTCATCGAGAAAGAACGTTCCATGGTTTGCAAATTCCAAAAGCCCCGGCTTTGTTTTAATCGCGCCTGTAAAAGCTCCTCGTTCATGGCCAAACAACTCACTTTCAAAAAGGTTTTCGGGTAAAGCACCACAGTTTACGGGCACAAATGGATTCAGGTTTCTTTTGCTCAAAGAATGAATTGCACGAGCAAACAGTTCTTTGCCAGTTCCACTTTCACCCGTTACAAGAACGTTCATATTTCCCGGCGAAATTCTCTTTACAACCCGTATCAAATCTTCTATTTGCTCACTTTGATAAACAATCCCGGAAAAGGCATCTTTACCTTTTGAAGAATCTTCCAGTTTTTCAGTTTTTTTATAATTTTGGCTGAAAGCGTGTTCAATTATTTCATATAATTTTTTAGATGTGAATGGTTTTTCAATAAAATCAAATGCCCCTTCGCGCATAGCTTCAACACTTGTATCAATTGTGCCATAACCAGATATAACTATCACGATACTATCAGGAAAAGTCCCTAATGCCTTACGCAGTATCTCCATTCCGGAAACATTTTTCATTTTAAGATCTGTGATAATTAAATCATACTTCGTTTTGCCTACTCTATCCAATGCTTTTTGCGCATCTTGTTCCATCGATATTTTATATTCAGAATTACGGCTCAGTAGCTTGTGCAAACTGTCCAGCATATCCTGTTCGTCATCAATTAGTAAAATATTTTTCATTATTATTTCGCTTTATTAAATAGAATGGTAAATGTGGTTCCTTCTCCGAATGCACTTTCACATTCAATATCCCCACCATGATTTTTTAGTATATTTTTTACAATATATAATCCAAGCCCTGTCCCTTTTTGGGCTGATTTGGAAGTAAAAAATGGTAAAAATATCTTTTCTTTAGAAACCTCATCTATACCCATTCCATCGTCTTTAATTATAATTTGAACCTTCTCATTATTGGTGCATCCAACACTTATTTCCAGGTTACCGCTATTATCAATTGCATCGATGGCGTTATTAATTAAATTTGTAGTAACCTGTTCAATCTGTTGAGCATCTCCATAGATGAGCGCACTCTTACATTTGTCATCACATAGAAAGATTTTTTTTAGTAAAATATTTCTTCTGATTAGTCGTGGTTCAAAAATTTTAATACTTTCATTAATAATTTTCATCACATCTATTTTATGAAAATCTTTTGGAAGCTTTTTACTATACTTAAGAATATTATTTGTAATCCTGGCAATTTTTTGGGTTTGCTGTAAGATAACCTCAATATCATCGCCATATTTCTGCAAACCAACCATGTTCTCAGATTCGAGCTGAATATAGTCAGCGCGTGCCATAATCACACCCGCAGGATTATTTATTTCATGGGCCATTTCAGCCGCCAATTCTCCAAGGGTTACTAACTTGTCAGCACGTTGTAGTTGCTCAAAATGAAATGAATTTATTTCCTGCTGAGACTTTTCAAGCTGGTTAACCATATTATTGAAATGTCTGTCAAGCAATCCAAATTCATCCTCTTTTTTCTGTGGTCTTCTTATATGCAAATTACCTTTTTCAACTTCACTCAAAGCATCAATTACACCTTTTAGTGGTTTACTAATAAAAGAGTTGAAAATTAAATACAGTGTTATAATCAGGATCAATATCACAACAATCCCAAGAAATATTGAATGTCTTATCCCTGTATAAAACTGTACCTCTGGTTTTGTCAATCGGGAATCGATGTCCAGATAAGCGATTGTATCTTTCTGTTCATGGCACCTCTGGCATTTTTCTTCATTTTTAAACGGAGTAATTGCAGAATATATCGTATCCGGTTCAATTAATGTAATACTTTTTATATCCCTTTCTGCAGTATGGTGTGGAGCAATAAAACTAATATCTTCACCAATTTCTGATGTGTCTGTTGCATATAATATTTTACCGGACAAATCAAATATTCGCATGTTTTTTATATGTTCACTTACAACATGTCTTTCTAAAACTATTTGGATGTTTTTTTCATCATGTTCCATGTTATGGCTGATACAAGATAACACCACATTTATTGTTGTCTCCAACATCATTACAGAACGTTCTTCGAAGTTTTTATTAAACTGGTAAACAAAAAAACTCATTGGTCCGCCTACAGCCAATATTATTATCACAATTGCCGAAACTATAAATTTACTTTTTATGGAATTAAACATCATCTTTCCTTTAGAAAACAATATTTTCAATGAAAGTAATATCGAGCTTTTTTAAGCTATTGTAAAGCATTAATAGTGTCTCAAAAAAGTCCCAGTGGGACATTAATTCCCCACATTTTTAAGCATCTAAAAAAAAATAATAGATATAATTTAATCAATAATAATGGAGTTTTCAGCTATTTTACTCTTATTTAATTCTTACGGACATAAAACGAACATTTGGCATACTAATTGAATAACGAATAACCATGAAAATCATGCTAATATCAAGAGATAAAGAATTGTTCAACAGTTTATTAAAACTTCAGAAAGAAATTTCTTTACCGGTAGAGTTATTTTCCGGCGCCGAAGACCCATTGGATATATTGTCTGAAATCTGTAGTGAAAACGCGTCCCTTGTTATTTTAGATGACGATTTCATTAAACCAGGATCTGCAGTTTTATTAAAAGCTATTCGAAAAGTTAAGGAGTCACTGGATATAATCTTTTTAACTTCAAATGATAGCATTGAGTTGGGCAAGGAGATTACTTCATTATCAGTACAGTTTTATGCGATTAAACCCATTTCGTCTAAAGAACTAATGCAATCAATTAATTCCATAATAAAATACAAATCAAAACAAATTAACTAATTATTATCCAGGAGGATTTATATGAAGACTTTTTTACTAACTTTAATTGCACTTTTTTTAATTAGTGCACCAACATTTTCACAGGATCAAGTTGGTCCTGAAAAATGTTTGACTTGCCATAACAATGTCGGTTTAGGTGATATGACAGGCTGGCGTTCATCAATGCATGCCAATGGTTATTCTGTCCAATTAGACGATGCTTTCAGTATGCAGGATTTATATGGAATGGTAAATGATTATGATGAAAATGGAATTGATGACTTTAAAGATGGTCTCAATTTCAACAATATCGATAGTAAGTTTGATCCCTATAAACCCAACGCGCCAATTCTATCATATAGCGCAGAAGGTGGTTACAAAATGCAAATGGGTGATGTAACCCATAAAGTAATTATGACATATGGCGGCAGCGGATTGTACAAACAAAGATATATGTTGAGTGTAGAAACCTCTGAAGGGTTTTCAAAAGGTTACTATGTATCTCCTGTCCAGTATAATGAAAAGACAAAAGAATATGTTGTTTACCATGGCAGTGACTGGTATGACGCTTCTAATCTTCCAATATATACATCTACTTCAACTTTGATGGATATTGCCGGAAATAGCAGAAATATTGCAAAAAACTGTTCCGGATGTCATTCTAATGGACTAGAAGTTTGGCAAGATGATAATAATGAATGGTTAATGAAAGGTGCGCCTGTTGATGATGAGGCCGCTTATGATGGATTAAACAATGTGTTTGATATTGATGGCGATGGAAATCTTGATCAAATAAACACCACTTGTGAAAGATGCCATGGTCCAGGAAGTGACCATGCTGCTGCTCCAACAAAAGAAAATATTATTAATCCTTTAACTGATTTAACTGCTGAACAAAATAATAATCTTTGCGGGATGTGCCACTCCCGTGGGAAAAGTAAACCAAACAACACTTTTGGTTTCCCATTTCAAGATGATGCAAGCACTTTAGTAACTTGGGCTGTTGGTGATCTGGTTGAGCCGATATACACCAACGGCGGCAAAAATTTTGGTGATGGTGTTACATCTTCCTCACACCACCAGCAATTTTGGGATTTATACCAAAGTGACAAACCCACATTCCAATATCACCCAGTTTCTTGTAATGAATGTCACGATGTTCACAATGAAGTTTTACATCACGTGAGATCAGAAATAGTTGAGAAAGATACTTCTGGAGCTGACGTTCCTATAGCAACAGCAAGTGGAAATAATACACTTTGCCTGGCCTGCCATGCAACTCACGGAGCTTTTGCCGATATTTCTGTTGAAATGGTTGCGGATTATGATAACAATGTTACCGCAATTGGCGAAATAGTTTCTGCTCACACAAAACATAGCTACGATCCAGAAGGGATCGGTACTTCTAATTGTGTTAGTTGCCATATGGCAGTAACATCAAAATCAGCTGTTGCTTATGATGTTCATGGACATACATTTGAAGCAATTCCTCCGGAAAAAACTAAAATGTATACAATGCCTAACTCATGCGCTGTTAGCTGCCATGGAAACGTTGATGCAGCCGGTGGTGATTTTGGAACAAATATTACTGTAGACGATCGTACATTTTGGGGCGGAATTGCTCAGCAAGACCTGGCAGATAGTTTAATGTATTACTATGGTCCTGATGGAAAATGGTGGACTCATAGTGTAACTACAATCGATATTACAGAAAACGAAATGCCGACAAAATTCAGCTTGTCCCAAAACTATCCAAATCCATTTAACCCTACAACAAACATTGTATTTGAATTACCAAAATCTACAACTGTTAGCTTGAAGGTTTATAATGTAGTTGGCCAGTTGATTACTACACTTATTGACAATGAAGATATGACTTCAGGTAAAAAGCTATTACAATTTGACGCTTCGAACCTTTCAGCGGGTCTTTATTTCTATACGTTGAAAACAGCTACTTTTACAGAGTCTAAGAAAATGGTTTTAATAAAATAATTTCTTAAACCTTTTTGTTTTAATTACTAGGCCTTCCTTCTTTTTTGAGGGGAGGTCTTTTATTAAATACATTTTAAGTCTCACTGAGACACAAATGTCCCACTTTTCCCTTCATGTATATACATCCATCTTTAATTTAAGACAATTGAATCCTATTATTATCAGCCTTTATGCAATGTATTCAAGTTTGTGATAAATGGCACATGAATTGCATAACCTCAGATGTCTATTAAAAATTAATTATTCTACCAGGAGGTTACATTATGAAGAGAAATTTAATATTAAGTTGGTTATTTACCCTATCTGTTTTATTGATAATGGGTTTAACCAGCTGCGAAGGCCCAGCCGGTGCTGATGGTGCGGATGGTACTAATGGAGTTGATGGCGCTGATGGCAAAGACATAACATCAACTGCTTGTTTGACATGCCACAACGACGACGTAATAATAGAAAAACGTGCTGAATTAAATATGCATGATCATGCAACTATGGCAAACTCTCTAAGCCGCGGTGGAAGAGCAGGATGCGGAAGATGCCATTCCCATGAGAATTTCAGAAATTTTGTTGAAACAGGTGCCGACATGAGTTTGGAAACTGTTACTGGCTTGACCTGTGAATCTTGCCACACACTTCACGATAGAGATAACGTTGCTGACTTCTCTTATGGCGTGCATGTAACAGATCCTCCTGAGACCTTAACAGGTGTAAGTATTTCTTTTGGTGACAGTGTTACAACTAATTTATGTCTGCAGTGCCATCAACCGCGCCGCGATTTAACAGCCTATGATGAAACACCTGAAGACGGTTCCGATAACGTTTCAATTACAAGTAGCCATGCAGGACCACACTATAGCCAAACTGGTTCAAATCTTTTTGGGCTTGGTGCTGACGACAGAAATGGTACTATTACATTAGATCAGGGACCAATGCTTCACGCCACAGGCGCAAGTTGTGTTTCATGCCATATGGGTGCAAATGCAAATCATGAATTTGCAGCTGTTGTTGATAATTGTACAGCATGTCATGCTGGTGCGACAGATTTAGATATCAATGGTGCAGCAACAAAGATGATGGATGCACTCCACGCCATTGAAGACAAACTAGTTGAAAAGGGTTGGTATGAAGTTGATGATGAAGACGGTAGTTTGCACAGTCTTGCATCAAGCAGTACTCCACTCGATTTAACAGGCGCAGAATTTACAGCGTTCTGGAACTATAATATAATTCATGCAGATCATGGTGCTGTTTATCATAATCCACCATTTGCTAAGGCTGTAATAAATAGTGTTGAAGAAAACCTTGGAATGCCAATTACAGTTTGGTAACAGGAAAACACTCTAAATATAATTAGATTTGGTTAATTAATTAAAAGCCCTGAGAAATCAGGGCCTTTTTTTTGTTGAAAGTTTTATTTTTAATGGGTAAGATTATATACCCAAAAACTAACGGAAACGCATATGAAAAATATATTATACTTAATCTTAGGCAGTTTTTGCTTTCTTTCGGCTCAAGTAAATATTCGGGGTAATCTTTCAACATCACTGTATTCTTTTGAATCAGCCGGTAATGAAAATAATCTGAATTTTTATCAGGGGCTGTATTTTAAAGTTACACCGGAAAACAACCCGGACTTTTATTTTAAATCTAATCTCAGGTTAATCAAAACCAGCAACCCATCTGAGTGGAATAATAAAGTTTATAATTCCCACATTGGGTGGCGCACTTCTTTGATGAAAACAGAGTTAAGACTTGGACGCCAATTTGTTTATTCCGGGGTTATTAGCGGAACAATGGATGCACTCTACCTTTCGCTTTCTCCGGTAGCAAATTTAAATATGAAATTTGTTGGCGGAGTGGTTGCCCCATTTGATCGCAAACCCGAAGTAACACAATGGGATGATGGCAATGTTTTAGGTGCTTACACCTCTTATAGGTTTGACAAGGCTCTGAAAACAGACATTAGTTATTTCCAAAAAACACGAAATGAAGAGCTTTATTGGCAACAAGCCGGCGCCTCTTTTTCAGGGACAATGAATCAGCTATTTTATCGTGTAAAGTACGATCATAATTTACTCACATCAGAATACCAGGCTATTCGTAGCAATCTTACGTATTATCTGGATCTCTGGTCATTTTCGGCAGAATATAGCAGCCAAAGACCAAGAGTTTACGAAGACTCATTTTTTAGCATTTTCAAAATTAAAGCCCATAATCAAATCCGTGTCGCGGCAACAAGAAATATCAGCGAATATCAAGTCGGATTGCAGTTTATTAATACAAGCTTTGAAGAAGGTGAATCTTCCAACCAGGTTTTAGCAACATTAGGTAATAAATGGGGCATTTTAGGACTTATTTATCAAGGCGGATATGGAGGCGATAATATTGGTATATATGCTGAAGTAAAATACCAGTTATTAAACAATCTCAAATTAAACCTGCATAGCAGCCACTATAAATACCAAAGGCAATCTGTACAGATTGATGAAAATGCAACAGCATTTATGGCCGGATTACAATACCAAATGTTAAAATCATTACGGCTCGATTTGCAACTTCAGGAAAGCATAAACAATGCTTACGAATCAGATCTTCGTGGTCTGTTTAGATTAAATTACTCTTTCAAATATTAAGACGGATGAAAATTATGCGAACAAAGTATCTGATTATTCTTATCTCTCCCCTGCTATTCCTATTCTGGGGTTTTACAATCCAGGATCAGGTTCCGTCAAAAAGTGAATTTTCCCATAAATATCATATTGAGGATGAGGAACTTGCCTGTAATGATTGTCACACAAATGTTAACACCAGCACTACCGGCACGGATGATTTAATGCCTGTACAGGATGTATGTGCAGATTGCCATGAAATTGATGATGAACCAGCTGTCAAAGCATCTATGCAAATGCAAAGAGTGACAGAATACAGCACTCTGTTTTCACACCAATTGCATTCTGAAAAAGAGTTTAATTGCGTTGATTGCCATGGTGATGTATCTCAAAACGAAGTAGGGCAAAAAGCACTTACACCTAATATGAAATCCTGTATGGATTGTCACCAAACTGAGCAGGCCGAAAATACATGTTATACATGCCACACTACTGATGAGCAATTAATGCCAGCAAATCACAACTTAACTTTCATACATAATCATGGTGATTTAGCCAGAAATGATATTATGACGGTTAGCGGCGAAATGAATTGCCAAACCTGCCATACAAAACAGTATTGCCAGGATTGCCATGAAGGCGAAAATGTTGACAGAATGATTCACCCATTGAATTTTGAATTTACACATGCCTTGACCACCCAAGGTAAAGAAAACAATTGTATTACCTGTCATGAAGAACGTTCGTTTTGCAGTTCATGCCACATCGAAAATGCTGTAATGCCACATAACCATGTGCCAGGTTGGGCTAACCAAATCCCGGGTGATGGCGGACTACACAGAATTGAGGCGACCATCGATCTTGAAAATTGCATGTCTTGCCACGAGCATAATGCTGAACAGATTTGCGCACAATGTCACAATAACTGATGGATACTATGAAAACACAAATTATAAAATACGCTCTGGCTTTATTGTCATTAACTTTCTTATTAGCCTGTTTGGAAGAAAGAAATCCTTTTGAGGTTCCAACACATCCCGAAGGTTGGATGGATAAAAGTTCTGATATTTTTCATGGGACAGCTGTCTTTTCAAGCGAATTCTATTCTGAAAATTGTCAATCCTGCCATGGTGAAAATTATGATGGCGGAACATCAAATGTTTCCTGCTCTGCTTCCGGATGCCATGGAAGCTATCCGCACCCGGAAAATTTTGCCTTTAGTGCAACTGAAGAATTTCATGCGGATTTTATTCGTAACAATATCAATTGGAATATTAATAAATGTCAAACATGCCATGGCTCCGACTATAAAGGCGGTGAAAGCCCAAATGAAACAATAGCCAGGCAAAAAGATTGTACACGCTGCCATACCCAAAATGACAATCCATTGGCCTCCGGACCTGAAGCATGCAATACCTGTCATGGAAGTATAAACAACCCAGCTCCACCTAAAGATTTAGCTAAAAATGAATTGACATCTTTTATAGGAGTTGGTGCACACCAAGCACATTTTGACACAACATTTACAACAGCATTTATTGGCGATTGTAAATTGTGCCATAGTGAACCAGAAATATTAAATCACCCCGGCCACATTGATGATAACACACAATTTGCAGAAATGGTGTTTGACCAATTTGTTTCGGATTCCGGAAATGTAAATCCTACCTGGGATCATGAATCGGCCACATGCAGTAATGTATATTGCCATGGCGCTTTTACATTTGAAAAAGCAAATAGCACGAATTCCTGGATTTATATCGGTGATGATATTAGTGGTAAAAATCCAAATATGGTTTGGAATGATGTTGGTAGTGGTCAGGCCGATTGTGGAACTTGCCATGGATTACCACCGGCAGGTCATCTTCAAAATACAGCTTGCGAAGCCTGCCATAACAGCGTTGCTGGTCCCGGACTTACAATAATTAATAAAAGTCTGCATATAAATGGAAAGATTGATTTGAACAATTAAATTCTATTTAAATTAAAAATCCCCGGTTGCTTAATAACAATCGGGGTGATAAGAAAAAGAACCAAAGCTAGGAATAAATGTTGTTGTTTTATTGCCTGTATTAAAACAGTGGGTGTTTATAAATTGAATTAAAAATCGAAAAGTTGAATAAACTATGAATCACTTCCAAACTGGATTCCCATTTTTTTAAGCAATCCAAATGGAGGTTCTCCTCCTGCAAAAATAAATACATAATCATTTTTTATTCGCTGCTCTTTATCCTGATAATTTATAACAACATCTGTTTTACCAATTTCTTTTACACCGGAACTGAACATTACATTAAGTGTTTTTTCTTTTATCATTTTATTAACACGCTCTTCATTGCGGGTTTTTATTCGGAAAAATTGCTCTTTTCTGTAAGACAAAGTAACTACATTCCCTTTTTGCCTGGCAAGTCCCATTGCCGCTTCAATAGCACTATCGCCTCCGCCAACAACAAGCACATGGTTGTTTTGATAGGTTTCTGCATCCATTAGCTTATACATTACTTTAGATTGTTCTTCACCAGGAACATTTAGTTTACGCGGAGTGCCACGACGGCCTAAAGCCAAAACAACTGTTTGTGCCTTATTGGTTCCATTTTGTGTTGTAACTTCAAAATGACCATTTTCCCTTTTGATATCATGGAGTTTTTCACCAACGACCGGCTTAATATCAAACTTTTCTTCGATTTTTTCCCAGATTTCCAATAGCTCTTCTTTAAAATATTCCGGTTTCGTAAGCGTTCCATACAAAGGAATTTCAACAGGTTTCGTCATAACAAGTTTTTTGCGTGGATATTGTAGAATTGTGCCACCTGCACCCTGTTGATCTAAAAGCTGACATGAAAGGTTATTCTTTTTAGCAGTTAAAGCAGCGCTTAATCCTGCAGGGCCCGCCCCGACTATCAAAACATCTTTTATGGAATCATCAGAAGATGGTTTAATATTTTTTGAAATATGTTCTACAACTTTACTGCCCTGGTTTATAGCATTTTTTATAAGTGCTAAACCTCCTAATTCCCCTGCAATATATATCCCCGTAATATTTGTTTGGAAATGTTCATCCATAAATGGAATGTCATCCCGTTTGCTTAAGTCACCGAGGCCGACAACCAAGCCCTCTACCGGGCAAGCTTCTTCGCATAATCCATGACCAACGCATTTTAACCCATTTATTATTACGGCTTTACCCGAAACTATCCCAAGTACACTGCCTTCCGGACAAGCTGCTACACAGGCACCGCAGCCAATACATGCCAAAGAATCTATTTGGGGATGCTGAGCAACAGCTTTGGTTGCTCCCAGGCGAACAGCTTCTTTTCTCCGGGCATGGTCCGCTTTGCGGGATTTTCTTTCCTTAATTAAATATGGCAGGACTATTACTAAAATAAGAAAAATAGTTCCACCCCAAATTATTAGGTTTTCCATAATTGCTCTTTAATTAACAGGACGATATTTCTAAATGGCAAATTGTAATTGCATTGAAATGGTAGGAGTTAGTTTTAATAAAACAACTTTTAGAAACGGTAACCAATTTCTGAAAAAATCCGGTGTCCCTTACTATCATCGCCCCAGGTATATTCATAATTATTGGATAAATAAAATCTAAATGGTAATTCAATCTGGCCATCCAAGCGGGCCCATTGATTTAAGCGTTCATTCCCGCCAGTTTTTAGATTATAAAAATAATTACCGTAATTCAAGCGTAAAGAATGCCCACCTCTAAAATATTTAGAAACAGATATGGATGGACTCATACCTTCTGTATAGAAATTTGAAAATCCGGAAAAACGTGTTGCCAAAGTCATTCGCTGTTTAAATAAATTGGCTATACTAAAGCCACCGGTATAAGAATATGTAAGATCACGGTTTGAATCCCTTTTCCTCGCGCCAATATTGGTAAATACACGATAATTTTTAAGAAACCTCCAATTAAATGAAACGCGCATTCCCTGGCGTAAAGCATCATTAAAAAGGCCCTCTACCAGATTGCGTGTTTCATATGTAAAATAGTTTTTTCGGTTGTCATAATTTAATCCAACATACATTTTATTTGTAATGTTATAACGCCCATTAATATAAACACCAGTCAGGCTTATTGTTTCCCCGGTGGCATCTTTACGCCAATCGCGATTGATATCCAGCTCAAGGCTCTGATAAAAATTCCATTTTCTACCGGAATTATAGCTGTTTTGAAAATAGAGAAACTCCCTGCTTACGGTAGAACCATGGTATGCACCGGCTAAAGCAAGTGTTGATTCAAATCTTTGCTGCCCATAATCGCCACGTACATAGTTAAGATATAGTCCATACTTCTGAAACCCGGTTTGAACGCCGGAATATTGCCATTCAGGTTGAGTCCCGCCAAAAAGCCCCCAGTGGAATTTATTTGTGACATTGTGTTGCAATAACAGGCCATCGATATAGCCTACACCGCTAAACTTGTTAGAGATAATCCGACCCGCTTTATAGTTTAGGAATGATGAAGGATTATCGTATGAAAAGGAGACTTCATAAATCCGGTTTCGCCATTCTTTTGCTGGTACGTCACTGCTAATGGAACGTGTACGTTTATTATACCTGGACCGTGCTTTTATTTTAAGATTATATGCATCATCCCACATATTTTTTACTTTAAGTTTAAACCGAACTGTAGGCTGGTTAAAATTATTTCTTACATTTTGAGCGTCAACAAACTGGTACCACTGGGCTCCTAAATATCCGGAAACACGTGTGGAGCTTTTTTTGCTTTTCTTGTTTTTTTTCAATTCCTGCCTTGTGCGTCTGCCATTTGTTTCTTTTTCAGTTTTGGGAGTAATTTTTATAGGATTTATTTTGACAGATGCTCCTACTGTTATTGCACTTTTTCCGGATACTATTTCACAAGAGGCAGAATGTTCCGCTACATAAACAACCCTTAACCTGGCAATTGACTTTCCATTTTTTATTATATCGAGAATATCGTTTACATTTACTCCAACTGCTTTACCGGCATCAATATACACCTTGTCTGCAGAAATATATTTCACTTTTACAGATTTTGTTGTTTGTGTATAACCTGATATAACAAAAACCATTGAAAAAAGGACAGCGAACAAAAGCCTTTGCCCTGATTTTATCTTTCGTTTATAAAAGAAATGAGATATTCTTCTCATAATATTTCCTTTAATAGCATTAATCACTTCCATTAGGATGACATGTATAACAGGCCTGGCTTTCCCATACATAATCTTTCTCTTCTTTGTGTTTATCATCCATTTCACTCTGGCGGTGTTCGTGACAGTTTATACATTCAAACTGTTTGAAATCATTGGCATCAACATGACAATCCGAGCACAAATCCCACTCCTCGCGGTGTTTACCGGAAAAAATAGGAAAGAATTGTTCATCATGATCCCAACTTGCAGGAACCCACGCGGATGTTGAATGACAATCTTCACAACTGTTTGGGAAGTTTGCTGCATTATGGTTTGGATCCGTTGTATTATTATAATCTAAATCGTGGCAGGCAAAACAATCGGTTGGAGCATTTTCAAATCCATTTGTATGACAAAGAGTACAATCAATTGAAATATGGGCACCGGTTAATGGAAACTCTGTTTTATTATGATCAAAATCTGCCGGGCTCCAGGCATTGATGTTATGGCAAATCGTGCAATCAAAATCAAAGTTATTTTCAACATGGTCTGGGTAAACCACATTATCATAATCCTGCCTGTGGCAACTAACACACTCTTTTGGAATCGATTCAAGCTTATTATTTAAATGACAAGCCTCGCAATCCAAATTGCCATGACCACCAGTCAAAGGAAATAGTATTGAATGAACATACGTGTCTGCTTTCCAGGTTGTGGCGCTTGGTTGATGACAATTGTTACAATCAAGGTTAAACCCTGCTTTTTGGTGCTCCGGACTTAAGGTGTTCATATAATCATCCAAATGACAACTTTGGCATTCAATTGAAAGATTGGCATACTGGCGTTGTTGCTCTGCAATATGGCAGGATTCACAATCCAGGTTTGCGTGTACCCCAACTAGAGGAAAGTTGGTTTTATTATGTTCTTTAAAAACCTGATCTCTGTTTTCCCAACTATGAGCTGTATGACACGATTCACATTGGTTACCCAATTCAGCCTTATGAAAATCCGTATGACAATCTGCACAGGCTGTTCCAACATCATTAAAAACGAGTGTATTATGGCAGTCAATACATTCTACATATTTATGCTCACCGTCAATGGAAAAACCAACCTGATCATGATTAAATTTGTGCCTGGGAACGTCTCTCCAATCGGATGTTATATGACAAACTTCACAGGCAATATCCAATTGATCTCCATGAGGGTTTGAAATGCTGCTCTGGGCATTAACAAAAACTGAATTAATAATAAAAATGAACATAAATATCTTAGTACATCCTGCCATCGGATTTCCCCTTTGGGTGACATCTAAAACATTCCTGACTATCATAAGAATAATCATTTTCATCTTTATGTTTTCGATCCATATCTGTCTTGTTATGCTCGTGGCAATTTATACACTCGAACTGGCCATAATCACTTATATTTTCGTGACAATCGATACAACTATCCCATGCTTCTTTATGTTTGCCAGAAAAAATTGGGAAATATTGATTATCATGGTCCCAATTTGCCGGTGTCCAGGCAGATGTTGTATGGCAATCTTCGCATGTACCCGGGAATTGAGCTGTTCTATGATTTGGATCGGTTGTCTCATTATATTCCTGCTCATGGCAAGCTATACATTCCATTGGTGTATCATCAAATTTGGTAGAATGGCATAATGAACAATCTAAAGTAGCATGAGCACCCTCCAATGGAAAGTCAGTAATGTCATGGTTAAAACTTTTAACTGGTTCCCAAGATGTTGTATTATGGCAAACTGAACAATCATTATCAAAATCATTAGTCACGTGGTCCGGATCTTCCACGCCTTTAAAATCTGTTTCGTGACAAGACCAGCAATCTGTTGGTAATTGTTCTGAATAACCCTTTGTGTGGCAATCTGCACAATCCACTGATGTATGCGCTCCGGTTAGTGGAAAATCTGTTTCTGAATGATCAAAGTTTGCCGGAGTCCAGGCGGAGCTGCTGTGGCATTTTGTACAATCATGATCAAAATCATTGGTCACGTGGTCCGGATCTTCCACACCTTTAAAATCTGTTTCGTGGCAAGACCAGCAATCTGTTGGTAATTGTTCTGAATAACCCTCGGTGTGGCAATCTGCACAATCCACTGATGTATGCGCTCCGGTTAGTGGAAAATCTGTTTCTGAATGATCAAAGTTTGCCGGAGTCCAGGCGGAGCTGCTGTGGCATTTTGTACAATCATGATCAAAATCATTGGTCACGTGGTCCGGATCTTCCACACCTTTAAAATCTGTTTCGTGGCAAGACCAGCAGTCTGTTGGCAATGTTTGGGTATAACCTTCAGTATGGCAATCTGCACAATCCACTGATGTATGCGCCCCGATTAATGGGAAATCTGTTTCTGAATGATCAAAGTTTGCCGGAGTCCAGGCGGAGCTGCTGTGGCATTTTGTACAATCATGATCAAAATCATTGGTCACGTGGTCCGGATCTTCCACGCCTTTAAAATCTGTTTCGTGACAAGACCAGCAGTCTGTTGGTAATGTTTGGGTATAACCCTCGGTGTGGCAATCTGCACAATCTACAGATGTATGCGCCCCGATTAATGGGAAATCTGAATTGTTATGGTCAAAAGTTGCGGGTTCCCAAGCATTTTGACTATGGCACACAACACAATCTAATTCAAAGCGATTTTCCACATGGTTCGGATCATCCACATTATTATAATCTTCTCTATGGCAGCCAACACATTCTCTTGGTATTCCGGTTAGTTGATTATTTATATGACAATCTGTACATAAAATATTTTGATGAGCTCCCTCTACTTCAAAGCCGGATTGTGCAAAGTGATCAAAACTGGTCCCTTCCCAACTAACCCCATTATGGCATTCGTCGCAAACTGTTGGAAATCCAAAAGTCAAATGATTCGGATCTGTCGCCTGGTCATAATTTTTCTTATGGCACACATAACAATCCGTATCTGTTCCGCCAAAATTATTTAAATGACAATCGGAACAATCCAGGCCTGAATGGCCGTCTTTAAGGGGGAATGTTGCCGGGTGCTCAAAAATGGCTGTTTTCCAGATTGAAGTACTGGGAAGATGACATTTCTGGCACTCCAAATCGAACCCTGCTTTTTCATGTGATGGGCTTATAGTTGCTGCGTAATCGAGAATATGACAGCTTTGGCATTCAACAGAAAGATTTGCAAATTGGCGCTGTTGTTCATTTATATGACAAGATTCGCAATCCAGGTTGGCATGTACGCCAATCAACGGAAAATTTGTTTGGTTGTGCAGCTCAAAAACCTCACGCCTGTTTTCCCAATTTTGCGAATTATGACACGACTCACAATCAATGCCAAGTTCACCTTTGTGGATATCGGTATGGCAATCGGCACAGGCAATTCCTACCCGGCTAAAAACCAAACTTTTATGACAAGAGCTGCAGTCGGCAAATTTATGCTCACCAATCAAGGGATATCCGACCTGATCATGATTAAACAGGTGGTTTGGAACATCATTCCAATTTGCAGTTGTATGGCAACTTTCACATGAAAATTTTAAATCATCACCATGTGGACTAGTGATTGTGTTTTGAGAAAACAGTGCGCTTGCCATTAAAATTAAAATTGAAAAAATTTTCATGGATATTCAGTTTTTCCTTTTTTCTACTTCACCGTATTTAAATAATCGGTTCTATTTGGTACGGTTTCTATTAAGCTCTTTCAGGTTTGTATCTAAATGACAAGACTCACATTTAGTCTCTAACGGCTTATATCTTACAAATAATTTTCCATCTTTGTTTTCATTTTTATGACATTCCTTGCATGCAACAAATTGATGGCCGCCTTCCAGGCTGAATTTAGAGTTTTTTTCATGATCAAATTTTTCTGCAAACCAGTCTGTTGATGTATGGCATTTTGCACAGTCAGTTTTACCGGATTTATCAGTAAACTGTCCCTGGTGCTGATCTTTATGACAAGATGAACATGTTGTCTCAACATCAGTAAACTTCCACATGTCCGTTGATTTTTCATCTTTTTTATGGCAGGAAATACAGCTGGTTGTTTCATGCCGTCCATTTAAAACAAACTTTGTTTTACTGTGATCAAAACTTATTGATGACCAAGACTGTACACGATGACAAAATTCGCAATTATCTTTGTCTTTAAGTGAGGAATTTTTTCTTGAAATTTCCCTTGTTTGCCCTTTATGAACATCCCGGTGACAATCAATACATCGTGTAGATTTAAATGAGAATTGTGTTATTTTTTCACGCCGTCCGGAAAAAACGATTTTTTTATGACAGGCGAAACAAGGCACCGCAAGATGACTTCCTTCAAGCGGATAATCACATTTTTCATGCATTGCAGTTGTAAATGTAGATGGTAAAAAACCATTTACAGTATGGCACTCCTCACAAGCTCCTTTTTGGATGCGACCGTTAAATTGACCTCGATGCGTATCTCGGTGGCAGTCTTTACACTCATTGAATTTTTTTATCTTTAGCGGTTTGCCCGGTTTATGGCATTGCTCGCATTGTAGCTTTTTGTGTTCACCTTTTAAAGGATATTTGGTTTTTTTATGGTCAAAGTTTTTCTGAGAGTAATTTGCCCATCCCGATGTATTATGACATTTTGTGCAATTAGAACCAAACTTGTTTTTATGGATATCTGTGTGGCAATTAAGACATGAATTGAATTTTAAAGGTGAAAATTTTAAATAACTATTGTCATCTGAAAACTTATTATCTGTAACAGATTTATGGCACTTTTCACACTTTACATTTCTATGTTTTCCGGTAAGTTTATATTTTGTTTTATTATGATCAAAATCGGGAGCAGGTTTCCAGCCATTCATATTATGGCAGCTTAAGCAATCGGTTTTCAGCTGTCCACGGTGCTCATCATGATGACAGCTCAAACATTTATCGCCCAGCCCTAAAAAAGTTCTCATTAAATCTTTCTTTTTATCTTTTAATTTTTGAGGATCAAGAATATTTTGAGGGTTATGACATTTACTGCATTCCAGCTCTTTATGTTTTCCCTCCAGTTTGTATCCGGCTTTATTATGATCGAAATTTTCTTTTTCTTCCTCCCAATAAATCATCTCATAGTTTTGCCCTAAATGATCTACGTGGCATGTTTCGCATTGACGGTATTCTTTATTGGAGTGTAAGCCTTTATTATTTTCAATACGTTCTTTAAGAAGTGTATGGCAGGATAGACAATTATCAGGATTAAGCTGTTTACCTTGTTCATGACAGCTGGTACAGTTTTCAATACCTTCCAGGTGCATGTGGCTTTTATGAAGGTCGCCAGGAGAAAGCTGGGCAAAGCTAATTGAAATGCTCAAAAAAATAAATAATATAACTTGAATAAAATGCTGATGGTAGAATTTGCCACAAAGACCTGCAGGGAAGTTACAACGTGGTTTCAAAAAATTTTACTCCAAGAATTAAAACAAAATGCTAACTATTTAATAGTAATTACTTTTTTAAGCTAAAAAAAACAAAACTCTAAAGAAAATCATTTCACACAACTTCCCCCACATGAAAGAGAGCAAATAGTAAACAAAGTTCATGCCAAATAATCCATGGTAGAAAAAACTGACTATTGAACAAGAAGACAAATCCTGCCGTGCACATTATGCACGGAAATACTATTAAGTGAGAATTATATGACACTAAAGTGTGGAATTTAGATTTAAATTATCTATATTTGCGCAATGTATCTATTAAAAATAGCAGTTTGATGGAGCATCTTCGTCTTCTTAAAATATTTTTACTTATCCTGTTTACTAATTTCTTTCTTAGTTGCCTGGATGATGTACCACATGACAACCCGTTGGATTCGCATAATAACCAGGGATTTGTGTTGCAGGGAAAAGTAACAACCTTTTATCCACCGGTACAAACCATTTCAAATGCAGTAATAACTCTTTTTCCTGATGAGACAAAATTCTTTTCAAACGCTGATGGTGAATTTGAGATTTCCGGACTATCGCCTGGTAAATATACTGTCTTATGTTCAGCGGAAGGCTATGCCCAGGATTCAATTACAGTCGATATACAATCTAATATTAATATCGATTTCCACTTGGATGGTTTACCGTTTTTTGAGAATATTTCATTGACTACACACCATGAAATACATTCTTTCCAAGCTGAAGATTTTTTCTTTCTAAATATTGAAAGCATGGTAAATGACCTGGATGGAATAGCTGATATTAACAAAGTTTTTTTTGAAATCCCTGAGGTTTCTGTAATCGACACGCTAGAACCAAGCCTTGATGCTGGACTTTTTAGAAAATGGCTAAGTATTGATGACCTACCGGTTAGTACCATCCAAACACTTATTGGACGTGCATTTATTCTAAACGTTTCCGATGATGCCGGCACAACAACACAATCTGAAAAGCGCTTTTTAACTCGGGTGATTGAGCAAACTCCGAGCCTAACTGCGCCTATTAGTTTTCAAACTGAATTTTCAGATACACTAATATTTGAGTGGCAAAAATTAAATCTATCCTACTGGTTTGAGTACACTATTGAAATTTCTCAAATTATTCAAGGCAGCCCGGTAAAAGCTCAGGATATAAGTAATATTAGCGCTTCTGAAAATAGTATTGCAATTGTAAACACACTTTCCCGCGGCGATTATACTTGGCTAATAAAGGTTACAGACGAATTTGGTAATACAAGTAGCAGCTCAAGCAATGGTCGCTTTCACATTAATTAAACAGGTAATTTCATGGCATTAAAAAATCCATTTGAAACTTTGCTTGCAATAAGCGAAGAAATCAACTCAACACACGAAATTAGTGTATTATTAGATCGCATTATGGACTCGGCATTACGGGTTTTGGATGCAGAACGAGGATTCATTTTATTAAAAAACAAAAGCGGAGACAGTAATTACGAAATAGTTACAGCGCGGAATTTATCAAATGAAAATATTGCATCCATTAAAGATCATTCATCCAGTGTAGTGAATAAAGTTTTACAATCGCACGAGCCCCTGATTAGTGTTGATGCGCAACAGGATGATCGTTTTAGTGGGGCAGAAAGTATCGTAATTCAAAAAATTCGATCCGTAATATGTACTCCGCTTTTGCTAAAAGACCAGATAATCGGCGCAATTTATATGGATCGCCAAATGTCAGAAGATCAATTTGATGATGACAGCCTGCAGTTTTTAAGTGCTTTTTCTGCACAAGCAGCAATCGGGATTCAAAATGCCCGTTTATTTACAGACCTTCAATCAGAAAACAAAAAATTAAAAAACCAGATCTCATTAAGCGATCGATTCCCTGAAATAATAGGTAAAAGTGAATCCATGGTTCGCATGTTCGAAATGGTTCAAAGTGTTGCTTCCTCAACAGCCACAGTTCTAATCGATGGTGAATCTGGTACCGGCAAGGAATTAATTGCACGTGCAATTCATAATAATTCAAATCAAAAAGACATGCCATTCATCCCTATTTTTTGCGGGAGCCTTGCTGAAAATTTATTAGAAAGTGAATTATTTGGGCATAAGAAAGGCGCATTTACTGGTGCAAGTGAAAACAAGCCCGGTTTATTTGAAGAAGCCAATGGAGGCACTGTTTTCCTGGATGAAATTGGTGAAATTAGTATGAACCTGCAAACAAAACTTTTACGTGTTATTCAGGAAGGCGAGTTGAAAAGAGTTGGAGAAACAAGTGTACGCAAAGTAGATGTAAGGATTTTATCTGCTACAAATCGTGATCTTGAAAAAGAAGTTGCTGAAGGCCGATTCAGGGAAGATTTATTTTACAGGCTTAATGTAATAAATATAAAAATGCCTCCACTTCGCCAACGGCCTGATGATATAATTCTACTAGCCGAACATTTCTTAAAGATCTTCTCGTTTAAAAATAAGAAAAGTTTCACTGGTTTTACTAAACGTGCCATTAATTATTTGCAAGAATATAATTGGCCCGGAAATGTCCGCGAGTTGGAAAATACAATAGAACGGTCCGTCATTTTATCAAATGGCAAAGAAATAGACATTGAAGCTTTTCAACTTCGCAAAACAGAACCCAAAATGCCAATTGGAAAAACGCTGAAAGAGATAAATAAATATGCTATTTTAAAAACCATTGAAATGACGGGAGGAAACCGTACGAAGGCTTCAAAAGTTCTTGATGTTTCCAGGCGCTGGCTGCAATACCAACTTAAAGAATGGGACATGATTGATGAACATTAAGAATCATGAAATCATTCATGAAATTAGCCGCGGTGCGATTACAACGGTTTATAAAGCAAAACATCTGAATTTAGACCGTATTGTCCTGCTTAAGGTTTTAAACCAACAATGGCTGAAGGAAGAAGATCTGCTAAAGCGGTTTAAGCAGGAAGCCCAAATTAGTGCTCATTTGCAGCATCCCAATATTGTAAATGTATACGATTTTGAAATCTCACCTGAGCTTGTTTTTATTTCTTTAGAATTTATTGATGGCCAGACACTAAGTGATTTAATAAAAGATGCAAACACACTACCCATTGACAAAATAACATTTATATTACATGATGCTTTAAAAGCACTTCAATACGCGCATAAAAAAGGTGTAATACATAGGGATTTAAAGCCAGATAATATTCTTATTGATCAAAACCTAAAAGCATCAATTACAGATTTCGGTCTTGCTTCTTTTAATGACATCCCTGCAATTACAGAACAAGGTCAAAGCATGGGCACACCTGCTTATATGGCGCCGGAACAAATTCAGGGTAAACCGGGAAATGCTCAAAGTGATTTGTATAGTCTTGGGATTACGCTTTATGAGATGTTAAGCAATACGTCACCTTTCCTAAAAGAAAATACAGCTGCGACTCTTCAAAGCATCTTGTCAGACGATCTTAAAGATATTTGCTCTTTCCGAAATGATATTCCAGATTGGCTAATTGCTTTGACAAAAGAATTAACAAACAAAAAAGTGGAATCTCGATCTCAAAATGCGACCACCATTTTAGAAAAATATTTTAATGAAAAGAATGATGTACAACTGGCAACAAATGGGCTGAAAAATAAAAAGGCATTCACCTATTTTGTTGCGGCCTTAATAATTACCTTTTTTGTTGTGATTTTTTTTAATACGGATAGTGAAGAGAATAACCCTTACACCACCTCACCTCAACTGGAAGTATTAACTGACTCAGTTTCAGAATCTAAAGCAGAAATTACTAACAACAACCCAGAAAAAAATGACAACGAAATTTCGAAAGTTGAGACGATAGATAATCCTGAGAAAGAAAATGTCTCGGATTTAACCCGGACAAAAAGAGAAGTAAAAAGGGATACATTTGGAGGTTTTTATGTGATTTGTACTCCTTGGGCCACTGTTTTTCTAAATGGCGATTCGATAGATACAACACCAATGAAAGAGCCTATTCAGGTTAAAACAGGTAAATATTTAATAGAACTTGTCAATCAAAATTATAAAACCCAGCTTCATGAGGTTGAAATAAAAATGAATATAGTCGACAGTCTAAATATCCGCTTGGAACCAAATTTCGGTTATTTAATGGTAAAAGCATCGCCATGGGCAAAACTATTTATAAATGGATCATATAAAGAAGATACACCTTTGCAAAAAGCAATAATTATACCTGCTGGAAAGAACATTATAAAATTACAAAACCCGACTTTTAAAACAATCACAGACACAATATTTGTTGAAGCCGGAAAAAGCATTGAAAAATATTATTCCTTTATTAATTAATGGCACAGAGTTTGAAATAGAAAGTTTTGTTTATTTGATCTTTGGAGCAACATCATGAATAGATTTATGAAAATAATTGTCATAACACTATTATTGATTGCCGGATTAGGCGCAGGTCAATGGAAGGACCGTGCTGTGCTAAATGTACCGCGTGCCGGTGCAGCAGCGGTTACCTGGGGCGGAAAAATATATGTTTTTGGAGGTAAATCTTTAAATAACAATGTTTTAAACAGCGTAGAAGTTTACGATCCTTCCTCAGACACCTGGGATAGCACCATAGTTGATCCATTTGTCAATGCTCGATACAATACATCTGCTATCGTTTGGGAAAACAAAATATATCTTGTTGGCGGCAGGACAAATGACGAGGTAGAAGATAATGTTGAAATATACGATCCTGTGCAAAATAAGTGGGAAGAAGCGCAAGAATTGCACGAAGGGCGCGAAGGTCATTCTGTGAACATAATAAATGATCTGATTTATACGATCGGTGGACAAGAAGAAAACTATCATTATGTAGATGATATTGAATATTACAATGATCTTAAAGGTGAGTGGGAAGACGCAGAATTTGAAATGGAATATCAACGGGCAGCCCATTTTGCCGAAGTTTTTAACAATGACTACTACATGTTTGGCGGGTATTACTTTGGTTTAACCAACACCATTTACAAAACGGTTCCGGACTCTAAAGAATATGCATGGGTTTTAATTGACACCCTTGTTGAGCCACGGGCATATGGGGCCACAGCCCGCATAGGATCTTCAATATATATCCTTGGAGGAGAAACCCGCCATGGAAAAACAAACCGTGTAGAGATTTATAATGCTGAAACTGATTCACTATATGCAGGTGTTAATTTAACCGAAGCAACCAGCGGAATGGCATCAGCAGTTCTGGATTCAAGTATCTATATTATTGGAGGATTTCAGGGACCTGACAATGAGATAATTGATCATGTTAAAGTTTACAATTCAAATGTAACCAGCATTAGAAATGAGTTTTTAACCACTCCCACAAAAACTCTTTTAGCCAAAGCCTATCCTAATCCCTTTAATGGCAGCATTAAAATTGAATTAAAGATCCCATATAGTGAACAAATGCAGATTGGAATATTTAATACGTTGGGCCAACAAATACGTTTTCTTGAAAATAAAAAAGTAAACCCTGGAAAATATTCGGTTTTTTGGGATGCAAAAGATAACAGTGGAAGTCCTGTTTCCTCAGGACTATATTTCGTCATTGTCAAAACTCAAACACAACACCAGGTTTTGAAAATAACTTATGTTAAATAGAATTGTCCTGTTTTTCTCCTGTGTATTCATATTTCAAACTAACCTGTTTGGTCAATCAACGGATTATGAAGTTTTTCAACTTCGCTTCTTATATGATGAAATTAAATTTGAAGAGGTTATTTTATCGGGGCAAAAATTGCTTAAAAACCCGGATTTAAATAAGAGCAAATTAATCGAAATCCATAATTTTATGGCTCTTTCGTTCTTCAATTTAGGAAAACAAGATTCTTCACGCGCGCACTTTTATTCTGTGCTTTCAATTAATCCTGCCTTTGAACCTGATCCAGTAAAAACATCTCCTAAAATCCTGTCTTTCTTTCAGGATATAAAACAGAATTTTCAAATGGATCGAAATGATCGAACTGCTATCCCCTACAAAAATTATATTTTCGTTAAGGATATCCGCCCACAAGCGGCGTTAAGATCATTAGCTTTTCCAGGTTGGGGACAACTTTATAAAAGGGATGACCAAAAAGGATATATTTTGGGTGGTGCCTTTGTGGGTAGCTTATTAACAACAGCCGTTACCTACACTCTGGAGAGAAATTTGAGGCATGACTATTTAAATGAAAATAGCACAGCTAAAGTAGATAACCGTTACAGAGATTATAACAATATGTCCAAAGTTCGAAGGGTATTTCAGTATACAACCATTGGCATTTGGGTGGCATCAATCGCTGATGCTTTATACTCAGAATACACACCTGCCATTTTAGTAGATGATGAATATGTAGCTTTTGCACTTCAAGTTAGATTCTAAAAACTTGCTTTAAACCAACTACTTTAACAATCTCAATTGAATTACATCCATGTTGAAAAATATTGGTTTCTACTTAACTTGCTTACTTTCATACCATGCAATTCATGGTTTTTCGCTTCATCCACGGAGAGTGATTTATACATTTGTATTTTTTTTAATAACACCTCTTTCGATCGTAATCCTCCACGTCTTTCAACAAGAATTCCGTGCTGAAAAATAAGTGTTGTTGGAACTTGTGTAACCTTGTATGTTCTGAGGACTTCTATATTACATTCAACCTTCAACTTAAAGAAATTAACTACTGTTTTGTTTTCTTTAACAACTGCTTCTACTATTGGCGTCATTTTTCTGCATTTTGAACAGCTTTCTGTCCAAATGTAAACAAGAACTGTTTTCTTGTTTAGAATATTTTCTGAAATATTTTTAAACATTAGTTATCTCCAAAAAAAATCCCCGGTATTTAGGAAGGTTACTTGGGGCTAAACATACCGGGGACTGTGGGATTATTTACCTACATTTTAGCGAATTAATGTCATTTTGCGGCTAAAGGTATTTGCACCTGTGGATAACCTGTAAATATATAATCCACTCGCTACATTATTTCCAAACTCATTATTACCTTTCCACTGAAAATTATAGCTTCCCGCATTTAGCAATCCACTAAAAAGTGTTTTAACTTTGCGTCCGCTAATATCGAACACATCCAGCTTTACAAGACGAAAGCCATCAAAACCGATTGTAAATGAAATTGTAGTTTCTGGGTTAAACGGATTTGGGTAATTTGATTTTAAATCAAACACTTCCGGTAAATTCCTATTTTCATTTGGATCAGTAATTGATGTTAAAGCGTTGGTTCCCAATTTAGATTGCAAAAGCTGAGGGCTTCCGGTTGCGTTCTCAATGGCCCAAAGCGTAACATCATCACCTGGTTGATATTGACTTAGATCCGTTGGTTTATAATTATTATCAAGTATAACTGATGATTCTGTTAATTTGTATTGTGGCCCATCTATCCAAATATGATCTGAACTAATTGCTGAAATTAGGCCGCTTACAACCATTAGCCCCGGCCGATTTTCAAGTTCAATTTTCACGGCATAGAAGCTGCCATCGGCTTGTAATAAACCCTTAATTTCTACAAGATCGCCTACACTCAAGGAATCATATGAAATTGGATTTCCCTGTAAATCGAGCACAACGGTATTGCTATCCACAAAAAACGAATATTCGTTAACAGTAATTGAATCTGTAGACAAAAACTCTATAAATCCGGTGAACTCAATTTCATCACGGTTACGATCTTCAACTTTAATTCGTACAGCCCAGAGGTTTCCATCAGAGCGGAAATACCCTTTTATTTCGACAAGTTGCCCAACAGAAAGCTGATCAAATGTGATAATATTATGATTATCATCCATTACAACCGTCATGCTATCAACAAAGAACAATGTCTGTTCAACCTGAATTTGATCATCCGCAAGGAAAGTAATTGTGCCCGTAAACTCCACTTCCCTGTCATGGAAACGCTTTACTTTAATACGGCGGGCATGGATTATATGATCTCCAGTCAGGCGGCCTTTAACTTTAACACGCAAGCCTTTTTCCAAATCAGCAATGCCAAGAGAGTCGTGATTATGATTTGTTATTTCTGTTCGGTCATCAATATTTACGTGATAACCCAAAAGTTTAATAAAATCATTTCCGACTGAGTCGATTATTCCGGTTATTTCTATTTTACTTTCATCATCTTCTACTTTAATGCGGATTGCAATCAGGTTGCTGTCAAAAACTACTGCTTTTACTTCAACATACATGCCGGCGTGAAGATCGCTAAACTCGCCTAAAACATCGTGGCGGAGTTCAATTAAGGTACGATCATTTACATGGATAATATGATTATTTATAGCAATCGCATCACTTAAAACCGAATCAATCGTTCCGCTAAATTCAACTTCATTATCATCATCGTCATCATCATGATTACGCAATTTTATTTTTGTTGCGATTAATGATGAATCATTGTGCCAATATCCTTCAACTTTTACATCCATTCCTATTCGTAAATCTGCAAATACAAGACGCAGATCGTGTTCTGCTTTTATTCTGGTATTAGCTGTCACTATAAATGTGTAGCTGTTTACTGTGATAGTACTATCACCGATTTCTGAGATTAAGCCTTCCGTTTCAAGCTCATGATCATAGTCATCGTCATCCTCATCATCCTCATAGTCGTCATCAGATTTGGATTCCCGCTTAATCTTCTCAGCATAAAATCGGCCATTCCCTTTTGCCCGACCTTTAACTTCAACATAATCACCAACCCGGAAATCGGAAAAAGATGCATAATCTGAGTCATCATCTTCAATTTCGGTATGGTTAGTTACATCAAAGATAAACCCGTTTACAACCAGGCTATCCGCACCAATTGATTGTATATAACCTTCCGTTTCAAACTCAGAATCATCTGCTAGTAATTGACCTGCCATAAATAAAAAAGCTGAAACAAAGATAATCAGAGGCCTCCATATCCGGCCTGAACTTATAGCTCTGTTCATAATAAATCCTCCATATTGTTATTGTTCAGACGCCATATTTCAATAAATATGCCAAAGGTACAAACCCTTTATTTATAAGGGTTTGTAAGTTATTTTAGTTTGAAGAGAATATTTTAGGAGTGAATTATAAAACAGAATAGTGCACGATTTGCGCTATAATTTAAAAGATCCAGGTATAACCCAGCCAAATTGAGACGCCTGTATGTATCAACATAATTACATACATAATTATAGCAAAAGGTTTGTGAAATACATGCCAGTAATGAAATAGTTTGTGTACCTTGGCCCAGATCATTATGCGGCGATCATACAAAGCTTTTTCAGTTAAAAGTTCTACAAACTGTTTTGATTTATTCTTGGGGATATTTCGCCGGCGTTGTAATTGTCTCTGGATAGATCTGCTTTTGAAAAAACGTGTAATATCTGCAAAAAATATTGCAAACAAACTACCCCTAACTGAACCGGAAATTGCCTTTTCAAGCTGATTAATTTCATCTATTGATATGTCATAAATTGCCTGTAATTTTTGGCCAATTACATCACTCGCTTTTTTAACATCATCCATTGAAAGTTCCTGACCGCGAATTGTACGTGGAATTTGAACATAGAGATAACGACCTACAAACCCACTTAGTGCTACAAGAACCATGGACCAAAAACTTACAGAAACAATTCCGTTCAATTTAAAAGTAGAATGCAGGATTATTAGCAAAGGGCCAACTGTTCCAAAAAAGATATGGATATCAAGCCAACGGCTTATTGCTCCAATTTTCCCAAAAATATTGGTGCGTTTTCTTAGCGAGTAGAATAATAGAAGGATCATCATTGCAGAACCAATTATCCCAACACCATGTCCAAATAGACCACCGGGTTTTAAAAAACGGTATTCTGCATGACGCGGTCTTAGTTCTAATGGAAGAATATAATAATCCCAATACGTGAACAATGCATATCCAATAAACAGAAAAGAGATTAGATACAATGAATATTTAAGAAATTTAAACATTTAAAATCTCGCATTTACTATAACAAAATGAAGATATTATTTAGGCATTCGAACATTTACTTAATCCATTTGAACAAATCGCAAGAACAGAAATAATAAAAAGTGAATATATAAAAAGATATATATCAAATCACATTTCAGAAAAACGGCTGTTTAATTTTGAATTTCATACTTATATACATATATTCCCGCCGCAATTTTTTTATCTAAAATAATATTTTACATTTTTATGAGGTTATTTTTCTTTTGATTTCAACTAATAAAATTACAATGCAATTTGGGGCAAAACCCCTTTTTGAAAATATTTCTGTTAAATTTGGTGATGGAAACCGTTATGGATTAATCGGCGCAAATGGCTCAGGCAAATCAACATTTATGAAAATTTTGGGGCACGATCTTGAAGCATCTTCTGGCTTTGTAACCTGGGAACCAAATAAACGGGTTGGTAAACTAAGGCAGGATCAGTTTGCATTTGAAGATTACAGTGTTATCGACACCGTTATAATGGGGCATGGAGAACTATACAAAATTCGGGCTGAGCGTGAACGCTTATATGCCCTTCCGGAAATGAGTGAAGAAGAAGGAATGCAGGTAGCAGATCTGGAAGTTTCGTTTGCAGAAATGGATGGATACACAGCCGAGGCAAATGCAGGTGAATTGCTTCTTGGAGTTGGGATCCCGTTGGAACAGCATGAAGGTCCGATGAGTGCCGTGGCGCCAGGATGGAAACTTCGGGTTCTACTGGCACAGGCATTATTTGCAAACCCTGACATTCTTTTATTGGACGAGCCAACAAACAATCTTGATATTAATACAATCCGCTGGCTTGAAGATGTTATAAACCAACGTAATTCCACAATGGTCATTATCTCGCACGATAGACATTTCCTTAATAGCGTTTGTACGCACATGGCCGATCTGGACTATGGTGAACTGAGGCTTTTTCCGGGTAATTATGATGAATACATGACAGCCGCGAGTCAAGCCAGGCAACAGATGCTTTCCGATAATGCCCGCAAAAAAGCACAGATTGCGGAACTTCAATCTTTTGTTAGCCGCTTTTCTGCCAATGCATCTAAAGCCAGGCAGGCAACTTCACGTCAAAAACAAATTGAAAAAATAAAACTGGAAGAAGTAAAACCTTCGAGCCGGGTTAATCCGTACATTGTTTTTGATCAGGAAAAAAAATTGTACCGTTTAGCAATGGAAGCCCATAATATCAGCAAAGGCTTTGATGAAGGGCCATTATTCGAAAAACTTGAATTGATGATAGAAGTGGGGGAACGTATTGCGATTATCGGGCCAAACGGAATTGGAAAATCCACTTTATTGAGAACACTTTTAACAGAAATAAAACCAGATAGCGGGAATGTAAAAATATCCGATAATGCAAATATTGGCTTTTTTGCACAGGACAATGCCGATCAGTTTACATCGGACTTATCCCTTTTTGACTGGCTTAGTCAATGGAAAAAAGCAGAAGATGACGAACAAGTTGTACGGGGAGTTTTAGGCAAGCTTCTGTTTCGTCAGGATGAAGTAAAAAAAGCTGTAAATGTTATTTCCGGTGGTGAACAGGCTCGGATGATGTTCGGAAAACTAATGCTTCAAATGCCAAATATTCTTTTTATGGACGAACCGACCAATCACCTTGATATGGAATCTATTGAATCATTAAACACAGCTTTGGAAAGATATCCAGGAACTTTAATTTTTGTTAGCCATGATCGGGAGTTTGTGTCATCGGTTGCAACAAGAATCCTTGAGTTTACAAATGATGGATTAATAGACTATACAGGAAATTATGAGGATTATCTGATAGCCAAAGAAAATAAAAAAATAGTTAATACAATCTAACTAAAAGAAATCATTGTTCTATGGTGATGGTAGAATGAAGAATTTTTTTTATGTCACTTAAAGTAAAAGGCTTAACAATAACCCCGCTAAAGCCATATGCTTTATAATTTGCCATAACCGGATCATTTGAGTAGCCGCTTGAAACAATCGCATTTATCTTTGGATCAATTTCTAACAAGGATTTTATTGTTTCTTTTCCACCAAGACCTCCGGGAATAGTTAAGTCCATAATAACGAGATCAAAAGGAATACCTTCATCCAATGCTTGTTTAAAAAATGCAATTGCTTCATCGCCATTTTTAGCACACTCTACTTCGTAACCAAGTTTTGTAAGCATTGCATTTAAAATATTTCTAATAGATTCTTCATCATCCATAACTAATATTTTACCACGACCATGGTCTTGATATTCAAATGGTGTTTGTTTTTCCTCTATTTTTGCATTTGCAGCTGGTAGGTAAATATGAAATGTGGTTCCTTTGCCCAATGTAGATTCAACGTTAATGTGGCCATTATGCTTAACTATTACTGAATACGAAACAGCCAAACCTAAACCATTTCCCTTTTTCTTTGTTGTAAAATATGGATTAAAAATACTCTTAAGAACTTCATCTCCAATCCCTTCACCAGAATCGATTATTGTGAGTAAAACATAATCTGTGTTTTTAGGCAGGTTTTCAACAGAACCTTTTGGAACATTGCTCATATTTAATGAAATGGTACCACCATCAATAATAGCTTCCTTAGCATTTAAAACAAGGTTTTGAACAACCTGGCTAATTTGTCCTTTATCAATATCAGCATTCCATAAATCTTCTGATGAATTAAAATATGACTTTATATTTGTTCCTGATAAAACAAATGATGCAGATTCTCGCACTACCTCTTCCAGAGAAGCTGTTTCCCTTACAGGTTCGCCGCCTTTTGAAAAAGTTAATAATTGATGCGTTAAATCTTTTGCGCGCATTACAGCTTTCTGGGCAGAACCTAACAATTTATATGCTTCATTTTTTGCACCGATGTACATTTGGGACAATTCAAGGTTACCCAATATGGCAGTCAACAGATTGTTAAAATCATGTGCAATTCCCCCAGCAAGCACTCCAACCGCTTCCATTTTTTGAGTTTGTAGTAGTTGTGCCTGCATCTGTTCTTTTTCTTTTTCTGCCTTTATTCTTTGCTCAATTTGAATATTTAAATTATCATTAATCTCTGACAGGCTTTTGTTATGATTTTTAATTGAACGGACACGCAGCCTAAATAAAGAAAATAAAGATAATACCAGAATAAAAAAGGCAAGTGTTTTAAACCAAAGTGTATCCCAAAATGGTGGAATTATTGTAAGTTTAACCGTTTTAATTTTGCTTTTCCAAATACCATCACTATTGGTTGCCTTAACTTTAAAAACGTATTCACCACCGCTAATATTTGTATAAGTTGCAAAGTTTCGAGCCGCATTTGTATATAGCCAATCTTTATCAATTCCTTCCAATTTATACGCATATTCTATATTTTTAGGTTTTGTAAAATCCAATGCAGCGAATTCAAAAGAGAAAACATAGTTACTATAGGGGATTTTTATGTGTTGTGTATTATTTATATTTTTTTCTAAAATTGTGTTTTGATTTGGTGTAATACTCTCATTTAATACCCTGAAATCTGTGAAGGCAATTGGGGGTCTGTAGTTGCTAATTTGGATGTTTTTTGGATTAAAAAAATCAAGCCCCTGCTTACCACCAAAATACATGTAACCTCTATCATCCTCAAAAATTGCCCGCGGAGTATATTCTGTATTTTTCAATCCATCCGAATGGTCGAAATTAACAAATATCTTTGACTTGGTATCAAATCGGCTTAGTCCGTTTTCAGTGCCAAGCCATAGCATGTTATTTTTGTCTTTCAAAATTGAACTGATTTTATTATCCGGTAATCCATCTTTGATATTATATAATTTGTATTTTCCATTTTCGGGATAAAACTCAATCAACCCATCTTCTGTCCCTAACCAAAAAATTCCTTTCGTATCAACATAAACAGAGAAAAACCGACGGTCGTGGTTTAAGCTTTTCTTAAATTTGATATGACGAAAAGTGGAAGTCTTTTTATCAAAATAATCAAGGCCATTTCCGGTTCCAATCCAAATCCCTAAACTGTCATCACCAAGCAAAAAATAAATTTCATTATGACTTATTGAGTTTGTATCATTCGCCGAATGAATGAATTGACGGATTATTTCTTTTTTCTCAAGACTGAATTCTGACAAACCGCTATTGTCATTCCCTAACCAAATATTCTTTCCATCCTCAAAAAAAGAACTGACCGCAGAAAAGCGAATACCGTTTTTACCACGTTTGGGAATTCTAAAAACGGTAAAACTATTATTGGAAGCATTATATTTGTAAAACTTTTGTTGAGCACCTATCCACGCTACGTTGTTTTCTTTAATTGATGGAGTAATATTTTTAAAGTAAAGAGTTCGATGGTCCTTGGAATCAATGAGTTTTGTTGGAAAATGATTTAATTTTCTTTTTGAAATATTGTAATTGAAAAAACCAAGTATGTTGGAAAATAGAAGCATATTCTGGTTATTAAACTTAATTCCAGACATTGATTGCACTTCCTTACCTTTCAAGCTGAATGTCATATTTTCATCAAATGAAAAATCATTAAATTTCTTATTGGCTGGATTATATTTACTAATACCATTGTTCTTAGTACCAAGCCAAATTATCCCAGATCTGTCTTGAAAAGCGGAACGAATCTCATTATCACTAAGACTTTCAGGATTTTTTTCTATTCTTAAAATCCGATAACTCTGTTCTGTTTTGGGATCAAATACAATTACCCCATTTGCAGTACAGAACCATAGTTTATTTTCTGTATTATATAATATTGAGTTAATCGAATTATTATTATAACGGTACCCTGTTGGCTTTTTGTACAAGTACCTTTTAATTTTCATTGTTTTTAGATTAAGCCTGTTAAAACCTTCAATTGTGCCAATCCACAAAGTTGAATCTTTTGTTAATAGAACACGAGTGGCATTATTATTTATACTATTATCATCTTCATGGGCATGAAAATAGTGTTCAAATTTCCCTGTTTTTGGATTAAGCCTGTTTAATCCGTGGGATGTTGCTACCCATATATATCCATATTTATCTTCTGCTATGGACCAAACCCGGTTATTGCTTAAACTCGTTTTGTCATTTACATCATTTTTAAAAATTGTAATTTTTTTTCTATCTTTATCGATTTTATTTAATCCGCCGGAAAAAGTACCAAGCCATAAATTACTATTGCTATCTTCAAATAAAGTTTGAACCCGGTTATCACTTATTGAATTTTTTTGGGATAGATCCATTACAAAGTGTTTGGCTTTATTGGTTTTAGGATCAAAAGCGTCTAATCCACCACCCCATTGCCCCACCCAAATGATACCTTGTTTATCTATATAAATATTACCAGCATTGTTTAGAGATAAACTTGTCGTATCATCAATAATATTTTTAAAAATTGTAAACCGTAAGCCATCATATTTGTTTAGGCCGTTTGGTGTCCCAAACCAGAGGAAACCTTCATGATCCTGCAAAATAGAATAAACTGTGGAGTTTGAAAGCCCATCTTGTACGGTTAGATGTTCAAAGCGAATTTTTCCTGAATTTGCATAAATCGGATTAAAACAAATTAGAAATAAAAGAACCCGGAAAACTATTCTTTGGATATTTGGAAATAAGTTATTAAGCGACATGCTCTTGAATATCGGAAATTTGACAAAAACCTTTATTTATTGCAGAATTCATTTATGTGGAAATCTGATGAATGGAATAAAAAAAGGGCTCGTAAAAAAGAAATGAGCCCTTTTAAAAAATCATATTTGGTTAATTAATTTGATTTGTTTTCCTCTTTGTCAATATCACGGATTTTGAAAAACAATGCAATTGAGAGAATTGTTATAAAAAGAGTAGCAACACCAAGCCCCATTCTTCGAGAATCATAATCTTCAAGCTCTTTAATCCCAAGCTGAATGGCTGCTTGCGAATTTTTCAAAGCTACATCCGTTTTTTCTTTTACCTGCTGAGGATCAAAAGAATGTACCAGCGTTCTGGAATGAATTAGGTCCTGCCTTGCATCTTGCAGCATAAAACCCATTTCAACATCATCCATTCCTATTATTTGTACTTCTTTTAGTTTGGCCTCTGCAGAATCATATGATGCCGTAACACGAGTAAGCATAATATGAATTGAATCAGCAGCTAAATATCCTTTTTCTCCTTCATCATGACATTCCATGCAAATAGATTTTTCTCCAATTCCCACCATTTCATCTGTTGGTTTTGCAATTTCATGGTTTCCATGGCACTCCTGGCATGCATGCATATCATCAACTGCAAACTCTTTAGCCATTTTAGTTTTAGAAAAATATTCTTCATTTTGAACATGACATGAACCGCACACATGACTCACAGATGCAACACCGGGCGGAGCGGCACCATGGTTTCCATGACAGTCGTTACAAGCCGGGGCGCCTGTATCTTCGCGGTCTAATAAAGCTTTGCCGTGTACGCTCTCTGCATATTTCTCAAACTGATCGGTTTTAATATTATAATCTGCCATATGTTCACTGTTTCCGTGGCAAGAATTGCATGTTTTTGGAACATTTAAAGCATAGACTGATGACCGCGGATCTTTTGCAGACATAATACTGTGAGCAGTGTGACAACTAATACAAGTCGCAACGTTTTCATCTCCTTGTTTAAATTTTTTGCCATGAGTACTCGTATAATATTGTTCTAGCTGGTCTGTTGCTATTCGGGGTTGATATTCACGCATAAATCCAATATCTGAATGGCATTTTGCGCAAAGCGAAGGTATATCTTCAATTTCCGGAGCCCCAGTAAAACCAATGTCTTCGTTCATACTTTCGTCTTCATCATCGATTGTATTATCTCCGCCATGGCAACCAGCACAAGATAGGCCTGCCTGCATATGAATATCATTTTCGCTAAACCCCTCGGGCAATGCCTCTTCTTCAATATGGCACGAAATACAAGTATCATCCGCAGGAAGCTTTGCATACCTGGCTGAAACATCTAATGAATCCTGAACTATTTTCGTCACTTCATTTTCACCTGCCAAACTTAGCGAACAGGAAAAGATAAGAATGACTAAAGTAACTATCGCATTTTTAAATTTACTAAGATATGTTATTTTCATTTTCACCACCTTTATTCCATATAACCGAGAATGGTTAAAACCACAATGTAAATTACCCCAATCGTTCCAATAATATTCATAGGACGAAAACGTGCACCCGGTTTTTTTCTAATTTCCCAGAAAGGAACCAGCACCCAAAGAAGTGCAATTAAACCAAATCCTAAAACCCCAAGAACCTCTCCTTCAATAAACCATACATGTGCCGGAATATATTTTAGTGTTTGAAACATAAACATAAAATACCATTCTGGTTTTATACCTTCCGGAGCAGGTAAAAATGGATCGGCTTTTAAACCAAGCTCCCACGGAAAAAATACGGCAAGATAAAGCAGGATATTTAAAACAATCAGCCACAAAAGAGCATCGCGTAAAACAAAATTTGGGAAAAATGAAATTACTTTCCTTTTAGGGTCATTTTTAAAATGATCCGGTTCATGCATTCCCTGACGCTGAACAAACATTAAATGCAGTCCAATCAAAAGGGTCATTATTGCTGGTATCAAAGCTACATGAAAAGCATAAAACCGTGATAATGTAGCACCTGTCACATCGTCTCCACCGCGCAAAAGCACTTTCATCATATCACCAATAACAGGTACAGCACCAGTTATATCGGTACCAACTTTTGTAGCAAAAAAGGCAAGTTCATTCCAGGGAAGAAGATATCCGCTAAAACCGGCACCCATTGCAACAAACATTAAAAGCATACCGGTAATCCAGGTTAACTCTCTTGGTTTTCGGAAAGCTTTAGTAAAGAAAACACTAAACATGTGTAAGAATATGAAAAATACCATCAGGTTCGCAGCCCAACCGTGAACCTGGCGAATCAGCCAACCAAAATTGACTTTTGTCATAATAAAACGCACACTCTCGTATGCACTATCCACACCCGGCTGATAATAGAGTAATAAAAGAATACCGGTAAAAACCTGAACGATAAATAAGAACAAAGTTACACCACCCATATAATACCAAATACTGTGTTTATGGACAGGAACTTCTTTGTGTTTCATAAAGTCGATAAGCGGCGAAATGTTAAAACGCTCATCAACCCAATTAAATATTTTTGATTTCATAATGATCACCTATACTTGTTTCGGTTTAGAAACAACAATTTCATCACGTACAATATTTACATCAAATTCGATAAGCGGTTTTGGTGGAGGTCCTGATACATTTTGACCATGAAGATCATATAACCCATTATGACATGCACAGAAAATTTGTTTTTGATCGGCTTTATATTGAACTATACAATCCAGGTGAGTACATGTTGCTTCAAAAGCCCTAAACTCACCATCTTCTTTACGAATAAGAATTACAGGCATACGCCCAAATTTTAATATTGCACTTGAATTGACTGCAAAATCAGTCATCAAACCCGCTTTAACCGAATTCACGTTTGCTTCTGCAATTTTAGGTGGTTTTAGGTACGAAAGTATCGGATATAAAGTACTGCCTAACCAGCCAATCAAACTTCCACCTAGAACATAATCAATAAACTTTTTTCGACTTATTCCCATACTTAATACCTCAGTTAATGACTTGGTTTATTTCGGATAAATTTATCTTAATTTAATTATTATATTTATTAATTTAGTATCTTTAAATATTGCTCACAATTTTTTTTCATTTCCTTTAAGAAACATACTTCCAATATTTAAATCATAAAAGGGTTATTATGTTAAAAGATGTTTCAAACGACTATTTTGAAAAGCAATTAATATATAAGGTAGATCAATTTATGGTTTTTGTCTGGGCACCATGGTGCAGCAATTGTAAAACAATGATGCCCATAATTACAGAGCTTGGATCAGAAATATCTGATAATTTCCAGATTGTAAAATTGAACGGCGATGAAAACCAGAACTTTATTAAAAAATACAAAGTTTTTGGATTACCGACTACATTAATCTTTAGTCATGGTTTATTAATAAAAAGAAAAACAGGCATGCAAAGTAAAAAATTTTTAGTAAAACAGATAATGGAAAACAAAAATTTTTCATATAGCAAGCTAAAGAAAAAGAAATTAAGGGATTTTTTGGGTGGGCATTTAAAAAAATAAAATAATAGAAAATAAACGTACACCAAAAATGCGTTACTTTGCTTGTTTTAAAGTAAAATTTCTGTTGATAAAGCCAATAAAATCAATTTTTTAAAAAAACACTTGCTTTTTTTAATCCTGCTTTGTAGAATTATCCCGCAAATAATTGTACATGTTTTTTCGCTTTGTGTTTTAAGTAAGTTGCTTTATGTAAATAGCTTGTAAAAATAAAATTCGTTGAGAGTAGGGAAAATAAAGTCCTATTCAAAACGATTTTTTTTTGCCCGGAGCAGTTTTAGAATTAGATGTACACAACCCATATTTTTTTTAAGTGAGGTGTTTTCATGGAAACAGGAACAGTTAAATGGTTCAATAGCTCTAAAGGCTATGGATTCATCAGCCGCGAAGAAGGCGATGATATCTTTGTTCACTACAATGCGATTAATTCAGAAGGATACAAATCGCTTGATGAAGGTGATAAAGTAGAATTTGAAGTTGGCGAAGGCCCTAAAGGTTTACAAGCAGTAAACGTTTCAAAGGTTCAGTAAACAATTTTACAAAAAAACCCCGGTTGTAATAACCGGGGTTTTTAATTCTTAAATATATCTATTTCTTAAAACAATTCTGATTATTTCCCCTTTTCAATAATCTTTAAAAGCATATTTGCTTTAACATTATCTGATAAAGCCATTGCACCATTTAATAATGCATGTTGCTCTAAATCTTCATCCTTAACACCAAGTTTTTTTAAGGCATCTTTTAAGCTAGATCCTCGGGTAACTTTCTTAATCCGGATTCGGTCTGGCTGGCGGTTTATTTTATTGCGGTCTGTCAAGGTTTTAAACCCTGTCATCGTTGCTTTAAAGGCAGGTTGGTAAGTTACAAATCCCTGGGTAGAAGAATAACCTAAGAATGAATAAACATTTTTCCCCTTTTTAATAAAATATACCATCAGCTTTAAAACACCATTTTGTGTTTGAACTGTACCGATAACCTCTTCAGCATTTTCACCATGGACTTTTACAGATTTTTGGGATTCAACAGTCAATTTTGCATTTGTAATAAAAGTAGTTGCAGCCTGTTTTTGGTTATCTGTTGGCTCTAGTTTAAAAACCATCACACCTTGTTCATCTGCAGCTACCATCTGAACCTGCGATGGCAAATTATTTACATTCCAACCTTCCGGTGTAGGAAACTGAAATTTTAAACCAGGATGATAAAAGTTATTATTCTCAACAAAACCTTGCCTCGGATCTGGGCCAAATACAATCCCGTTAATCTGATTTAAATATTTATCTCTGTTTACAACAAAACTTTTACCGGGTAATTTTTTCTGCCATTTGTCTGTTTGCTTATTAACTTTTACTACTCTATCAGCCGGATTAGGATGAGTAGACAGAAAATTTGGAAGACTGTTTCCGGAACTACTGTGCATTTTATCCAGAACGTTAAAAAAATTAGCCATATAATGTGAATCATAGCCGATTTTGGTAGAGTATTCAACCCCTAACTTATCTGATTGCGTTTCATCATCACGTCCAAATTTTAGAAAAAGTAAACCCGTAGCCTGTTGCGCTAAGCCGGCATATTGATCAAATCCTTCTACAAGCACAGAACCCAGCCCCAAGCCAATTTGTGCCAATTGTGCCTTGCTTTGCTGGCTTACGGAATGTTTTGCCGTTATATGGCCAATTTCATGCCCCATAACACCGGCCAGTTCTGCTTCACTATTTAGATATGCCAAAATTCCACGAGTGAAATAAACATAGCCACCAGGAACAGCGAAAGCATTTATCACCGGGCTATCCATCACCTTTATTTCATATTTTAAATGCGAACGGTGAGAGATTTTTGCCATTCTCTGACCTAAGTCATCAACATACTTAAGTAATTTTTCATCATCATAGACACCATACATTTGTGAAATTTGCGGATCGTATTCTTTGCCCATTGCAATTTCACGTTCTTCTGAGATTAGGCTAAGTTCTCTCTTTCCTGTAACAGGGTTTACAGCGCAGCTAACTATAAAACTGAATAATAACAGAAAAGAAGTAATTCTTTGTAACATTTTGCCTCCTGATTTTACATCTGAATTAAAAAAAGAAAGTATATATTTTTTAATCATAAATCACTTTTTTTTAATGTAAATAAAAAAAAACGATAGTTAATTTATTTTGTTATAAAATGTATATCCACTCAACTTTTTGCCTAAAAAATTAATAAGTTTTAAATTATTGAAATACAAAATGGAAACTATGGCAACATGAAAATTATAGACCTGAAAACAACAGAAAAATTTGTTGTATATTTGCTGGATCAAATAGAGAAACATAAGGAAGACTGGTATATAGAAAACCAGGAAATGCAGTCCACAAATAACGAATTAAGACATTTTAAAGCTCTTGTTGAAAAATCACCACTTGTACCCATGGATATCAAAAAGAAAATTGCTGATATTAATTTTACCTTTGATGAAATAAAACACAGCCGAAAACAGTTTTTCAGAAATTTTTTTACTATCTGGCAAAGGAATATTTTTAGTAACTCTGCAGAAGAAACAGATAGTGATAAATTTAAGCTCAAATTAGAAAAATTGCGGGTTGATTTAATTAATATAAAAAGGATGATTAATTTGCATAAATAATCTAACTATTTCCTTTTGCCTAATAATCTCTCCACTAAATCTTCACGCTTCAGTGTGCGCAACGTGTTTCTTATCCAATCCCAGTTTTCTTTTTTATACCAAAAGAAAAAACGATGCTGCTCTTTTTTCTCAGTTTTGGAACGGGCGGTAAAAACAGGTTTCAATGTGTAAGGATGGTAACCGGAATAATAAATTACTGTCGCTACTGTCATCGGGGTTGGAGTAAAGTCCTGCACTTGTTCCAGGCGGAAACCCAGGTCTTTGGTTTCGCAGGCAAGATTTGCCATACTTGCTGCTGTTGACCCGGGATGGCTTGAAATAAAATATGGGATCAATTGCTGATTCAATCCTGCTTTTTGGCAAGCCTTTTCAAATTTCTTCTTAAAATCATAAAAATACTTGAAGGATGGTTTGCGCATTATTTTTAACACATCATCCGATGTATGTTCCGGTGCAATTTTTAAACGCCCCGACACATGATGACGCGTCAACTGATCTATATACTTATCGTGAGATTGATCGTTTTCATTATTAGATTTTGGACGCACGAGCATATCATAACGGATGCCGCTGGAAACAAAAGCTTTTTTTACCTGCGGGATTTTATTTACTGATTTATAAATGTCAATCATAGATTCATGGCTTGTATCCAGGTTATAACAAATAGTCGGATCAACACAAGAAGGGCTGACACATTTATCGCAGATAGCCTGATCAATGCCTTTCATTTTGTACATATTTGCCGATGGCCCGCCTAAGTCGCTGATATAACCTTTAAAATCTGGCATTTCAGTTATTGCTTTAACCTCATTGAGAATTGATTTTTTAGAACGGCTGGCTATCATTTTTCCCTGGTGAGCAGAAATGGTGCAGAAACTACATCCGCCAAAACATCCACGATGCATATTAACCGAATGACGAATCATCTCATAAGCAGGAATGACACCCCGTTTTTCATATTTTGGATGAGGAAGACGGGTGTATGGCAAATCAAATGAGGCATCAATTTCTTTTTCATTCATGGTTTGAAAAGGCGGATTGATTACAATTGTCTGTAAACCATTTTTTTGGGTCAACCGGTCAGCAAACTGTTTGTTCGATTCGCGCTCAATATGCTTGAAATTTGCTGCAAATTTTAATTTATCTTTCTGGCAAATTTCATGTGAATTAAGATCGATAGTATCCCAGCTTTTTACTTTGGGAAGTTTTTCATCTTCTGAAAGTACTACTGCTGTTTGTGGAATGTTTTTTAAGGAACTAATAGGAACGCCTTTATCCATTAAGCGAAGCACTTCTTTTAATGGCTTCTCACCCATTCCATAAATAAGCATATCTGCAGCGCTATCAACTAAAATGGAAGGTTTAAGCTTATCTGACCAATAATCGTAATGAGTTAAACGGCGAAGAGAAGCTTCAATTCCGCCAAGAATAACAGGGGTTTCCGGGAAGAGTTTTTTCAGGATTTTAGAATATTCTATCGAGGCATAATCTGGCCGAAAAGACTGTTGGCCTCCGGGAGTATACGCATCATTTTGGCGTCGTCTTTTTCCAGCCGTGTAATGATTCACCATAGAATCCATGCACCCGGACGTAACCCCAAAAAAAAGCCGAGGCGTACCCAGCTTTTTAAAATCCCGCAGATCATCTTTCCAGTTTGGCTGTGCAACAATCGCCACATGAAAACCAAAACTTTGGATTATTCGGCCAATAACCGCCGGCCCAAAAGCCGGATGATCTACATAAGCATCACCAGAAATAAGTATTACATCAAGCTGGTCCCAACCAAGGTTATCTACTTCCTTTTTTGTTGTTGGCAACCAATCTGTTAACGGGCGTTTATTGTTCATAACAAAAATCAAATCCGGAATAATTTAAAATCAAAGGGCACTAATGTGTCGATCAACAAATACATATTAAAAAGATTACTTTATTTTAGCTATCAATTTCTCACTCTTGCAAAAAATAATCCGAATAGTTTAAACTTCACTTTATTAGGTTTATTATGCTTAACTCAGTTATCGATTCTGAAGAACTTGCGATAAAAAATGCAGCAATCTTTCTATTTGCAAAGAAAGGGTTCAACGAAACTACAATTGTAGATATTTCCAAACATGCCGGTGTAGAGAAGAAAAGTGTTTACCATTATTTTGTTAATAAAAAGCAAATCCTCACCAGTTTACTGGAATATATATGGGAACAACTTGCTGATGAAATGATATCGCTTTCCGAGGAAAACTCCCTTGATCCATTAGAAAAAATTGATAAACTGATTGACCAGACAATCGATATTTTTGTGGGAAAGCCCAAACTGGCAATGGTCTTTTTTAATGAGTATAATCCTGTAATCCGCGGAAGCAACGATCTGCTAAATGCGCATTATATAAATTACCTAAAAGCTTTTGCCAAAATTTTTGATACCGGGGTTAAAAAGGATTATATCCATCAAAATATCGATGGGCGTGTATTTTTATTTTTTATTCATGGCGGTTTGCGTAACCTTATTAATGAATGGGCCATGCATTCTAAAATTTTCCCACTTGAAAAAATCCGGGAAAGTATAAAGTACCAAATAAAACATGGTATTTTAAAATGGTAACTTCAAAGTTATCTTTAGTATGTTGTTATAAGAATTCCTCTGGAAACCCAACAACCTCTAATTCATCAAAAAGCTTATCAGCCGCTTCTTTTTTTAAAGGCAAATGAGGTGGACGCATATTAAGCCATTCAGGTTGAGCCAAGTGTCTGGCCAAAACCATTTTCAATGCGGAGATCATCGGGTAGCTCGAAACAATATCACGTAAATTATTAAGTTTGTTTTGTAAGGTTTTTTGATTTTCATTTTCATGAAATAATTTTGCTGCCACTTTACTACTTATATTAGTAGATGCTGATATGCAACCTGCCAAGCCATTCTTTTTTACATTAGTCAGCAGTTTTTCTGTACCTGCAAATACTCTAAAATTTGAAAACTTTTCATGCATTCCCAGCATATTTTGCCAATCACCACCGGAGTCTTTTATTCCGGCAATATGATCAGGAAAATGATTTAGTAACTTTTCAATTAATTTAAACTCAATCGGCATTGAACTCATTTGTGGAAAGTGATATAAATATATTTCTAATAAAGGATCATTAATTTCGTTGATTATTCTTTCGAAAGAATAGAACAATCCATCAACACTAACATTTTTGTAATAAAAGGGAGGCAGCATTAAAACTCCACCAACACCTTTTGATAATGCATGTCTTGTTAAATTTAAGGAATCAGGTAAAGCACAACAGCCGGTACCGACTAATAACTTTTGTGCTGGGATACCAGCGGATATAACACGGTCCAAAGCATCTTGCCTTTCTGCAACACTAAAAGAATTTGCTTCACCCGTTGTCCCCATCAAAACAATGCCATCACAACCACATTCCAGTAGATAAGTGCAATGATCTATTAGTTTTTTATTGTCAATCTGCAGATCGTCCTTAAGCGGTGTTAAAGTTGCTGTATAGAAACCGTGTGCTAATTTCCAATCGTTCAAAGTTTATCCTGAAAAAAATTTAATGTTTGTAGAATACTCAATCCTTGTTCAGGTCTTTTGCCAAACCACTATATTTGCGTTCAACCTTAAAGCCAAAGCGGTAAAAATATTCGGGCCGGAAAAAACCGGTGGTTACAGTTTCAATATGTTCGCTACGCATACGGTTAAAAAATTCCTGCATAATTCCTTCACTTATGCCCTTACGGCGATACCGGTTTGAAACTACAATTTTTTCCATATAAACAGTTTGGTGATCTATATAACTGTAAAAGAGACCGCCAATAATATGCCCGCGCTCTGAAATGGAGACAAGGAATTGATGCTCCGGTCTAAAGCTGACCGGCATTTGGGCATCCATAAAAATTTGATGCAGTTTTGAAATCTCTTTTGGGGAAACCGGCTTACGCAACAAATATGGCAGGCCGTCATAATCCTCCAATTGGATAACAACATCGGCATGCTGCTCACCTTCGCCATGTAAGCTGATAAACTCTGCTGTATCTTCAGGCTTAAGATGCGGATAACTTAAGCGAGCAAGGAAGAATGTTTCCTTTTCAGTAAGCTCAAAATCCTTTTGTAAATGAGATATTAATACAATGCTTTCATCGGCAGAATAATACTCGTTGTGTTGTTTTTGAACGATATTAAAAAGTGCTTTTCTAAACGCCTCAGAAGAATCTGCAAAAACAGTATTTAGGAAGAAGTTGGGACGGGTTTCAGGATATTTTTTCTCAATCTTACTCAACTGATATGTATCGTATAATTCATTTAATGTCCTTGCCTGTGCGCTCAATGCAGCATCTTTATTTATTAAACTCCAACGCTCAAACCTGCGGATTGCAAAAAAGAGACGTTTGGGCAAGTAGCCATTTCTTTTATAATTATTTTTATATTCTTTTGCTTCCCTTGTTATTTCTTCTTTATCAGAGCCTGTTTTTATGATTTCATCAATTAGTTCAAAACCACGCTCTTCTCCTTCAGAATTTAAGACCGCGGAAAAAATATAATGCCAAACTGAGCCTTGTTTAAGCACTTCATGACTTGCCTCACCCTGCACAACAAATTGCTGATGAAAATCATTAAGCAGTGCTTTTAAGTTTGTTGATTTTACTCTTTTTTGAATTGAGATATGTTTTATTCCCATCTGATAATCATGGCTTGGGATAACAATATTGCCAATTGTTTTATCAGCCAGTTCCATTGTAAAATTTGTTCTCCGCCAAAACTGGATATGTGCCCAGGCCGCGGACCAAATAAAAAATGGCCACAGAAAATAGAGTCTTTTATTATTCTCAGGGCTGCTTTTGCGATAGACTCTCTGCATAAACTTTTCGATTGAGTTGCTTGGGATGTATTCTTTCGTCCACAACTTATACGCCTGCCAGTAACCGCCAAAATTATCAACCAGATTTTCGCCGCTCTTAACCGTACTAATGTGGATTAGCCAATTTATTTCATCACGCAATTCTTCATGCATATATTTTTTATTTAAACAAAGAACAAGATCATAAGCACCCTGATACCTTGTCTGGACCGATAATCGATAAAAAGTCTCATTTTCTTTTTCTTCAATTAAACTAACCCAAATTCCACCCGGAGGAATATCGTACAAACGCACCATACTGCCGCTGGATAATAAAAAAATAGCTTCACGCACAATGGACGATTCTGAAATCCCTGATAGAATTGAATCCCTGTCTTCTGCAACAATATCTTCTTCAAAAGTAATTACTTCCGACCATTCATATTCTTCTCCTGTTTCCACATCTACCGCAACAGGCTGGTTTAAGCCAAGCCAGCGACGGAAACCATCCAGCATTTTTAAACGAGCCTTATGTGCGGTTTTTACAAGCGCAGGTATTTGATAGGTAAGCTGGTAACGCACAATTAACTGGCGTACGCGTTTATACCGTGTAGGATGGTGGATTCCATATTCAGCAAGCAAATCAAAAAGTGATGGGATAAAACTGTTATCAGGGAGTTTATTGTCTACAAGTTCTTTTATTTCTGTTTTCAATATTTTGTAAATAGCTTCAAGATTTTCATCGCCCTTAGCATCTTTTATTACATGCAGAATAGTTTCCTCATCTAATAGCGCCCAATCGACAGACAAATAATCATGTAAATATTTTTGAAACTCTTCTGCTTTGAAATATGGCAAACCTATATTAAAAAGCAATCGGCGCGCTTTTGTAGATAGGCATAACTTTGGCCTTGAAACAATGTCTTTTGCAAGGTTAAAAAGCGGTAGGCTGTCATCTTCCAGAATAAATTTAAAATAGTCAATTGCCTGCTGTTGCAACTCCAAATCACCACTTTGAAAAAGAAGTACTGCAAAATGCAGTCCTTGCAAAGAATATTCTTCGCCATCGGCAATCGATGTAAATTTCTCAATTGTTTCCTGCTCTACTTCCTGATGACTGACAATTGAATTAAAGTGCATTCTCTTATCTGTTGTATCAAGCCGGTACCATTGGTAGATCGAATCACCGGTAAAATTGACAATATCATAATCTCCAAGCCAGTAAAGCGGGTTATTTAAAATAATCTGGAAATCAACAAATTTTATATAATTATCAAATATAAAATTACCAATAATGATTTGAGACTTATCATGGTCAACTGATTTTAGGCTAAGCGATTGATTATATTTCGGGATAATTAAATTATCTTCTTCGATTAAAATATCATGAGTCAGACATCCTTTCTCACGTAAAAACCAATTTGGGATGCGAATATCCTGATCTTTCCAGCTTAAGTCGATGTAGTTTTTTGTGTACATCGTTTTAATAACTGAGTCAAAATTCTTTTCAATCACTCGCCTTTTATATGTTCCTTTGGGTGTCAGCTCACCTTCTTTTTCAGCAAATGGCCTATCAATCAAACGGAAATCAACAATTCGTTCAAACGATGCTAAAAATTTATTAACAGTAACAACCACGGTGGAGAAATAATTTTGTTTTTGCTCATCATCCATGGCCACAAATTCCTTCTTTTCAATATCTGGAAAAATAAGCACTGTATTAAATTGCTGATGATCACCAACAAGAAAAACTTGTTTTACAAACTCAAAATCACGGAAAAAATTTTCAATTTTCTGGGGTGCAATCGTCTCCCCTTTTATATTTTTATAAATCTCCTTTTTACGGTCAATGATTGTATAAAAGCCGTCATCATCCAGCGTCATTATATCACCGGTGGGCAACCATCTTTTAAGGTCCGCTTTTATATCATCTTTACCGTCATAATAATCCATCATTACATATGGACCACGGATAAGCATTTCACCGTCATCACCCAGTTTTACTTCAATTCCGGGTAAAGGCTTTCCTAATGAATTCTCTTTATATTTGCCAACAGGGGTCATCGTTATTCCACCGGTCGCTTCCGTCATCCCAAACCCGCTCATCAGTTCAATACCGTTGCGTTGAAAAAAGCGAAAAACATCCGGTTCCAAAAATCCTGCGGCAGAAAGTCCCCATTTTAGGTTTCCACCACTGGCTGCATTCACCGCATTTAAAATCTTTTCCGGTTCGTCAAATTCTATATCAACTTTTGAAGAAACGTGATTATACAACTCATACCACTTCTTAGGTATGCTGATAAAAATGGAAGGTTGGATTCGTTTCATATTATCTAACATTGTTTCCATAGCCGGGTTTTCCATAAAGGCATATTCTGCACCCCAGAAAACTGCACCAAGCATTTCCAAAAAACGGCCAAATGTATGAAACAGCGGTAAGAAAGATAAATAACGATCCGAATCACCAATCTCCGGCAAAGCCATGGCTCTGCAAAATCGTTTGTAAACCAGGTTCATATGAGAAAACATTATCCCTTTTGGATCTCCGGTTGTACCACTTGTGTACATTATTGTTGCCAGAGATTCTATGTTCACAGAGCCTTCTAATTCAGCCACCTTTTTTGCATCCAACTGCTGCCCTAATGAAATCATTTCCGACTGGGTAATGACCCATTCTTCAATACTACTGCCGTCCATTAAAACTACAATCCGCAGATGATTTAATTTATGTTTTATGGATTTTATTTTAGCAAGTTGTTTGTCATTTGAAACAAGCAGTATTTCAGCTTTAGATTGGTTTAAGATAAATTCGATATGTTCCGGAACACTGTTGGCAGCAATCATGACATTTATTATTCCACTTGTCAGACATGCCAAATCCAAAGTTGCCATTCGTAAACTATTTTCCATCAAAAAAGCAATTTTTGCATGCGGTCCGTTAGAAGAATATGCCAGGGCCGCAATACCGTTTTTAAGTTCTTTTATTTTTTCGCTTACGGTTTGCCAGGAATAACTTTTTACTGTGTTCGCTTTAACAACATTAAATAAGGTTTTCCGCGGGTATTCTTCCAGGCGTTGATTAAATAAATAGCCAATATGAAAGTTACTTTTTAGAATGAGCTGATAAACTAATTCTTCCCATATTTTCTGATCATATATATTTTTTAAAAAGGACGATTGACGAAAGAAGTTTAAATAGAAATGAACTAAAGAGTCGGATTGACTTGAGCTTTTGTTGCCTTTATAATCTGAAAGGAGCAGCGAGCCAAACTGAAAAAAAAGGTCCGGTTCAATTCTTAGGCTTAATGAATGCAACATATCGCTACTTTGAGCAGAACTGCCTATAACTTCCCATTTTTCTCGAAATGAAAGCTCATTTCCCTCAACAGTTTTACGAAGAAAAGAATTTAATTGGCTGCCTATTTCGTCAATTTCTTTTTCAGTTTTAGAGCTGGTTCCGGCAGCAATCTCCATAATCCAATTATCTAACAGGATTTTACTTTTTGGAGGAAGGTTTTCCATTATTTCTCCAAGTATAAATTTTTCCTTACAGCAGGAAGTCTGGTTTGAGTTTTAAAACACGCGGATTTAATTTCTCCACTTATTACCCAATCCTATTCCTACCAAGGAGGCGAAGTTGTACTTTATTTATTCTGTTGGTTTAAGATAGTAAGATTGAGGACAAAAAAAAACCTTCCAAATAATCAATCTGAAAGGTTTTAAAGAGTTAGGCTAATTATTAATCAGCTTTCGCGAATACGTATACTTCCATTTGTTGTTTTTAAATAAATCATCATTCCGCCATCGTTAACAACAGCTTCCATTTTTCTTTTGGAGCGATTATAATCTCTCATATTTGGTAAGTCGCAGCTTATACTGCCATTGGTTGTACGCGCGCGGATTTCTGCATCAATATCATCCGGGACAAAAAGTTTTATAGATCCATTTGTAGATTTAAAGCTCATTTCATCATCTTCAGAAACTTTAATCATAGACACATTTATTGAACCATTTGTTGTTTTACAGCGCACAGAACCGGAAATATCATCGGCAATTATTTTTCCATTTGTTGTTTCCAGACGCATTCGGCCATCACAATCAAGAATCTCCAGCCTGCCATTTGTAGAACCAACATCAAGGTCAAATTTCATTGGAACACGTATTTCGTAAGAAACAGAATAATGTCTTCCGCTGGACCCGCCCATCAACCAACCAAAAAATCCACCGCCACCCCTTCTATTATGACGATCCGGGTACTCTGTAATTATTTCAATTTCATCACGGTCTTCAGTTATGGAAATTTGCAGTTCTTCCATTAGGCGCTCTGCAGTTTCGCGGTCATCAGCCCGTACTTTTTTATAAGCAACAATTTCCACCTCATCATTGTCCCATGCTTTAACCTCGATATTCCCATTCCGGTTATCAACGGTCAGCCTGGTAGCAGTATCTACGGAAATATTTTTCTTAAAAGTTTCTTCAAGTTCACGGGCAGAAAGTGAGGAAACAAAAAAAGTTAAAAAAATTGCTGTTAAAATTTTAAAAAAGTTAGTCATTATTTTGGCCCCTGTTTATCTAACTACTCTAAAAATAGTAATACCCCATTTATTTTCTTTGTATGGTGCACTTGCATTCCAATCTGCATAAGAATGGCTGTCATCCGAAATATAATGTACAGTATAAGTTCCCGGTTCTAAAGTGATAATCGTATCAATTTCACGGTTCTTTTTTGCGCCGCCGGCATGGTCGGTATTTCTATAACGCATCCGCCATACTTTTCTACCGGTCCTTTCATTTTCAATCCAGCCATAATCATACATTTCATCCCAATCGCCCTCACCAAGAGCATTTATTCGGATTTGTGTTTCACGGTCCAGAACAAATTGTTTTCTTATATGTTCGTCATCGCCAACACGGGTCAGTTCAGCAAGCAGGTTTTCAGATTTAAAATTCCGGACATTTGTTTTTTTAGCAATTATTTCTTTCCCGATTGGTGAAATTGTAATTCCCCACATTTCAGGCTTATGAGGTTTTGTTGAGTTCCATTCTTCATAAGAATGTGAGCCGTCTGTTTTAAAATGAACAATATACTCGCCTTTTTTCAGAGAGATAACTTCATCAATTTCTCTGTTTTTACTTGTACCTCCGGCATGGTTGGTTTTATAGTATTCCATTTTCCAAACCCTTGCCCCATTCCGTGCATTTGTTATCCAGCCATAGTCAGCCATTTTATTACCACTGCCTTCGCCAAGAGCATACACACGAAAACTACCATCTTTTTCAACAATCAGGCCTTCTTCTTCATACTCACTATCACCCAACCGGGTTATGCTAACAATTGGTTCTCTCTTTTTTTCATAATATTCTTTTACTGCCGAGCGATCAAAGTTTTTGTCTTTCGCAAATATCGTTACTCCCCAAAACTCCGGATCGTATGGTGGATTTGCATTCCACTCTTCGCTGGAGTGGTTATCATCACTTTTGTAATATAGAATATAGTCGCCAGGACTAAGTGTTAATTTTTTCTGTACCGATCTGTTTTTTATCGCACCGCCAGCATGTTCTGACCTGGAATGTTTCATTTGCCAAATTCTTCGCCCTGTATTGGCATCTATCAGCCACGGATAATCAAACATCTCACCATCGTGGCCTTCACCAATGGCATAGATTTCCACATTGATGTTTTCGTCAATGGAAAACCCACGGCTTAAGTAACTTCCATCTCCGGCGCGTGTTAAATTAATTAAGGCATTCTCTTTTAAGGCACGTTGATATTTCCTGACAGCGCTTTTAGAGAGTTTAGCATCTACCGGTGAAACTGATATTTTTAAATCACGAGAGTGTTCTTGCCAGTCATCCTCAAATAATTTATCTATTATTCTTCCAATCGACAGGTTACCCCTTTGGCTACCTGGCTCCATTGCTGCATAATACAACTCATACTCACCCTCAGGAAGACGGACGTTTTCATCAAATTCTCGATTGTCCTTTTCCCACCAATCCCCGGAGGAATTACTTATTGTTGTCCTCCAAACCATCTCACGGCTGTGGGCATCTAAAATCCATGCATAGGCATATAAATTAAAAGGATCAATTTGGTAATCAGTTTTATGGACTTTTTTATATTCTTTATCTCCGCCGGCGCAAACACCATTTATTTTTACAATTCCATCATTCTCAAGTGTAAAACCAACAACCTCAACTTGATCTACACCCATTCTCGAGAGTTTAACAGACTCTCCCTGGGCTAAAATGAAGGCCGGAATAGTAAAACCAGCTAGAAATATTTTAAGTATTTTTATCATATTTAGTCCGTTAAAATGGTTTAACCATCCTGAATGAAAATATTATCGGGCTTTTTCCTGTATCCAGGCGTTTGGCAAAGCTAAAACGATATTTACCTTTATCCATGGTAATTGCCAAACCAATATCCGATTTTAATTTATTGAACTGCATTTTGTCAAAACCTTCGTACCAGTTTTCATCTTTATCTTTATTTGATGCCCAGGCATCACCAATATCATAGAATACAACATAGTTTAGTTCATCAAAAATAAAAACATCAGTAGAAAAAATTCTTGGGTTAAGGTTGTATTCAAAATTTGCTAAAAACAGCCTGTCACCAACTAGTGATTTATTTCTATAAGCCCTTAATGTGCTTAAGCCACCCATTTGAAATACCTTCTGTACAGGAAGATCGCCTTCAGCCGTTCCTAATTTTACCCGGATATCCAAACGCTCTTTATAACCAAAAGTCTGGTATCGTCTCAATTCCAAAGTATATTGATTGAATGAAAAGTCGCTTTTAAGTTTACTGTTTGATGTTTCAATGGCTAGCTTTCCAAACCATCCCTGACGAGGCATATCAATGTTATCACGCGTATCAAGATAAAGTTCGCCATATATACTGCGCATATTGCCCTCATCGCCACCTAAAGATGGATTTGCCCGGAATTTGTCTTCCTTGTTAAACAAAGACCAGCTTGCTCGTTTGGAAACCGATTCATAATCATCATTGCGATAAGCCAATTTACCTTTTAAAAATATTGTGAAGTTTTGGCTGGCATGTATTTCATATCCTGTACGTCTGTAAAAATCATGATAATCATCTTTTAAGAAAAAGGAAGCAAGGCTGTTTTCTGTCATAGAAATCAACCAATCATCACGCGAATCAGTTAAATCATATATTTTGGCGCCAACTTCAAAACGATATTTCCTTTTATCAAAAAACCAACGGTCGAGCCCTAACTCATAGCGCCATTTTTTCTCTTTAAAACCATACCCTGCAAATCCGTGCAAAGTAAAATAATTATATTTTCCACCAATAAATTTTGGAATTCTTGGCCCAATAAACAATCCTTGAACGCGATTATATCTTAAAACTACCGGCTCATCTAATTCACGAAGAGTAAGCGTGCTATAATTACCATAAAACCTGCGAGACCAACTCCAATCCCAATCTTCATCTTCATACTCCCGGGCTCTTTCATAATCATATTCACTGTCGTAGTCATCATACCATTCATCATGCGGAAATAAATTCTTTGCCTTTGTTTCAATCTGGTTACCGGTAACTTTGGCATTGCGCGACTGATGAATTCTTCCGTTTACTGCGGTAGCATTGCCATCAACAACGGCATCTTCTTTCAAACGAACATCACCATAAAGTACAAGAACATCGCCGTTGATCTCTCCTTTAATCGTAAGGTCTCCCTTTACAACCACAACATTCCCGTCGATCGTTTCATCTTTATCAATTTTAGTGTTACTACGGTAGCGGTATTCTTTCTTGGATGCGTCTTTGAAATATTTTTGTTTAGCTTTCTGTTCTATTTTACTGGTTTGATAGTCTTGGCCGACTAACATTGTACTAAACAATAGGATCAAAGTTAATATTAGTACTTTTTCTGAACGCATGAATCCTCCAATTATAATTTCAGCTTAAGTTACGCGCAGACAATTAAAAAGTTACATTCAAATATAGTTACTAAAGCAATTAATTTAACAGACAAATTTTGCTCAATTAGCTAACCGAAAACAGGTATTTAATTTTAAGTTAGAAATATTTTAATATAGTTTAACTATACCTTTTTGTAGATTGTTTAATAATTAAATGATGTGAAAAACAGGTCGATTTAAAAGTAAAATTTACATTTTTGAATTTATTATTACAAATTTGAAACCTTGTTCCCCTAAGTGAAGTAATTATTTCAGATAAACATTTAAGGAAATATCTATATGACAAACTTAAGAACTAGTATACTGCTACTGATATTTTTAATTTCTTCTTTAGTTGCTGACGATCAAAAAACATTTCAAGTTCAAGAATTAAAAGCATTACCCCAGCATCAAAGAGTCGTCCAAAAAGTAACACAAATTCTAACAAAACTTCATTATAAAGATGTCAATATCAGTGATTCTTTGTCATCCCAATTATTTACAAATTATTTGGACTTCCTCGATTATAATAAGAGTTATTTTTTAGCAAGCGATATTGAGGGATTTGAAATGTTCAGATATAATTTTGATCAGTATATAATTACCGGCAATCTCGAACCTGTTTATTTTATGTTCAACACCTTTCAAAAAAGGATGAGCAAGCGGCTTGATTATATTTATGAACGTATTGATATGCCCTTCGACTTTACAATTAATGAGTATTATGAACCCAGCCGCGACAGTATATACTGGGCTTATAATATGGATGAATTGGATAATTACTGGAGAAAGAGACTAAAGAATGAATTCCTAAGTTTAAAAATTTCCGGAAAAGATGATGACAAAATAAAAGATGTTTTACACAAAAGGTATACGAACCTGAAAAGGAGACTTAGTCAGAGCCAAAGCGAAGATGTCGTTCAAATATACCTGAATGCATTATCCAGAATATTTGACCCACATACATCTTATTTTTCACCAAAAGCAACTGATGATTTCCAAATTAGAATGAAACAATCTTTAGAAGGAATTGGGGCGCGGCTCTCAACAGAAAACGAGTATACAAAAGTAGTAGAAATAATTACCGGTGGCCCTGCTGATAAAAGTGAATTGCTAAAGGCCAACGATTTTATTATCGGTGTAGGACAAGAGGAAACTGGTGAAATTGTTGATGTAGTTGGCTGGAGAATTGATGATGTCGTTCAGTTGATCCGTGGACCAAAGAATTCAAAAGTAAGGCTACAAATTTTGCATGGTGAGGATGAGTTGATTGCTGATGCCGAGACAATTACAATCACACGTGATAAAGTAAAACTTGAAGATAGTGCCGCAAAGGGAGACACAATTCATATTAAACAGGATGGTGAAGAATTTATACTTGGGGTTATAGACATTCCCGCCTTTTACCTGGATTATGAAGCCCAAAGAAAAGGGGATCCAAATTTTAAAAGTACAACCCGAGATGTTGAAAAAATCTTAAATGATTTTGAAGGACAGAATGTAGATGGAATTATTATTGATTTACGCCAGAACGGCGGCGGTTTCTTGTCGGAGGCAATTGATTTAACAGGCTTATTTATTGAAAATGGACCGGTAGTTCAGGTACGTAACATGCGTGGCCAGATTAAAGTTGAACAAGACCATGACCCTAAGCTGAAATATTCCGGACCAATGGCTGTTTTAGTAGATCAATTCAGTGCCTCTGCATCCGAGATTTTTGCAGCTGCAATACAGGATTACGGTCGTGGAATTATTGTCGGCAACCAGACTTTTGGAAAGGGAACGGTACAAAATATGTTGGATTTAAACCAATATATTCCAGGAAGTACCCACAAATATGGACAGGTTAAATTGACCATAGCCAAATTTTATAGAATAAATGGTGGAAGCACTCAGCATGTCGGTGTTATTCCAGATATTGAACTGCCATCTCGTTTTAATCATGATGAAATTGGTGAGAGTTCGCAAAAGAATGCATTATTGTGGGATCAGATTTCCGCAGTAGACTTTTTAAAAGATCAACAAAAAATATCAACCTTTTTACCATCATTAAAATTGAACCATAATTCTCGCTTTTCCACTGAAGAATCGTTTGCTTCGTTCAATGAGAAAATTGAAAAGATGAAAGAAAAAAAACAAAAAAGACGTTATTCCCTAAACGAAGAAACCAGACGCGCTGAACGAGAAAAAGCAAAAAACAAAAAAGAGAATAGAAAAGAAAATGAAGAGGATTTACTACTTGTAGAAAGTGGAAACATTTTGGCAGATTATATAATGCTAATTGAAAAATAAAATTTCCCCGGAATATTGCGGGTATCAATCCGCAATATTCTTTTTTAATTTCCTCTAATCTCTCCCTAAAAATTATTCAAAAACATATCTTAATTTGATTGTTTTCAACAAATCAAAACCTTATATTTAAATTGTTTTAAACTTATTTAAGACAAACAAATCTTAATTACTATTAACGGTTCAGTTTTTTTGTTAACTATTTATTATTCGGAGGTTATTATGAAGAGGGCTTTACTATTCAGTATTTTACTTACTTCTTTCTTATTTTCAGATTTATTAGCTCAGGATGGAACATGGGTTGTAAATGGCCAGGTACGTCACAGATTCAATATGATGGGACAAGATTTTAATGGAGATACTAAAACTATTAATAACAATGAGTTAAGGACACGTATTGGTGTTAAGTTTATGCCAACTGAAGACGTTATTGGTTTTATTCAGCTTCAAGATTCCCGTGTGATGGGCACCGAGAGCAGCACATTGACAGATGGGTCTGCCGATGCATTAGATGCACATCAAGCATATGCGCAAATTAACAAATTATTTGGCATGCCACTTTCTATGAAAGTTGGGCGTATGGAAGTAGCGCTTGGAAATCAAAGATTAATTGGCGCAGTTGGTTGGCATAACATTGGGCGCAGTTTTGATGGTATTCAATTTACCCATGCAGCTGACAATCATTCTTTACATGTGTTTAATTTTAAAACCGGGGAAGCGGGTGGCTTTGGAGATACAAGTGATGTTGAAGTAATGGGGGCATGGGCAGATTTTAAAGTTAATGAAGATCTTCGCGTTCAAGGATACGGAATTTGGGACAGAACTGTTGGTCCAGGAATGATGTCTCGCATAACTGCCGGTACACAGGTAGATTTTAAAATGGGTGACCTTTCTGCTACCGGTGAATTTGCATACCAAACAGGCCAAATAAGTTCGACTGTTGATTATGCAGGAATGATGTATGCTTTAAATGGTACCTATAATATGAATGGAACTTCTTTCTCAGCTGGCCTTGCTTCATTAAGTGGTGATGATCCAACAACAACAGATAAAGTAGAATCATTTAACACTTTGTTTGCAACAAACCACAAATTCTATGGAATGATGGATTATTTCTTAAATGTTCCTGTTCATTCAAAAGGTGGTGGATTACTGGATATCCATGTAAAAGCTTCTACAAAAATCTGCGAAAAAACCAGCATAAAAGGCGCTTTTCATATGTTTAGTGCAAATGAAAAAGTTGGTGGAGAAGATGCTATTGGGAACGAAATTGATTTATTCTTAACACATGGCTATAACAAAAATGTTAAATTCCAGGGTGGATTTGGTTATTTTATGCCGGGTGATTTTGTGAAAAATGTTGGAATCAATAAATACTCAGGTGAAGACGCATCTACATATCTTTATCTTATGACAATTATTAATTTGAACTAAAATTCAATTGTTCTTAAAAGGCTTTCGGCTTACCGGAAGCCTTTTTTATTATCTCCAATTCACTTTTTTCAAAGTATGCCCATCACTTTCAATAACTATTGCACCAATCTGGTCAGTCCTGTAAAATTCAATTCCCAAATTGGAAAATTTTTCCAGTGTTTCCGGTGCTGGATGTTTAAACTTATTTTTTCTACCTACGGATATGATGGCAAACTCTGGTTTTACCAATTCCAGAAATTCTTTACTGGATGAGGTTCTGCTGCCATGATGCCCAACCTTTAAAACATCAACGTCCAAAAATGATTCATAGTTTTGCATTGCTTCTTCACTTTCAACTTCAGCATCCCCGCTAAACAAAAAACTATTATTTCCATACATTAATTTAAATACAAGTGAGCTGTTATTTATTGTCTGGCCTCCATGCGAGCCACTCGTCTCAAAAGTTGTATCAGGATGCAGAATGTAAATTCGTGTTCTTATGTCAGGAATAATTATATCCCCTTCGTCCGCATATTTAATAAATACACCCTTTTGTTTTGATTTAGAGATTATCCGCTTATAAATCTTTGATGATACCTTAAACTCATTCATGACAAGTGTATCAACAAAATAGTTGTCCAGTAAAAACTCAAACCCACCAATATGGTCACTGTGAGGATGGCTGCCAATGAGATAGTTTATTTTTGAGATCCCGTAATATTTTAAAACAGGATCAACATATCTTTCACCAGCATCAAATCCGAAACCTTTATTGCCTGCATCAACCAAAGCATTTTTTCCATTTGGAAATTCAATCAATGCGGCATCTCCCTGGCCAACATGGATAAATGTAATCTTCAGATTTTTTCCCTGGAAATTGGTTCCAATTGTTAAAAACAAAAAAAGTGCAGTAACTGCCAGAAAAGCCAATCTTGCCTTAGAGTTTTTTGCATTGAAAAATAGAAAAATGCCAATTGTAACTAGAATGATTGAGACAAGGGATGGGTGACCAGTAACAATTTGCACATAAGGAAGATTGGCAAAATTTGAGATAATCCAGGTTAAAAAATCCAAAACTGAGTTTAAAAGAATAGCTATTCCGGTTGCGGGTAATATTTTAATCGACGCTGTTATTAGAAGGAAAATGCTTAAAAAAACGACTATACCAATTATGGGAATTACAAAAATATTAGCAACCAATGCACCAATCTGAAAAGTACCAAAATAAAACCATGTTAAGGGCAATGTTGCCAGGATAGCACAAAATGATGCAATAAAAGGTTTCCTTATAAATTTATTAAAAACCTTACGAAACCATGTATTAGATTTAAATGCCGGAAGCAAAGAGTTCAGTTTTGAGTTGCCATAAACTAATCCGAAAACAGCAGCAAATGAATATTGAAATCCCGGCAGTAAAAGTTCTTCCGGTTTGAAAAGTAAAATTGCTATACCAGACAATGCCACAATGTTAATAGTATTTTGCGGACGATTTGAAAACTTTGCAATAAAATACACCGTCATCATTAACGATGCCCTTACCACCGGTGCTTTAAAATTTACAAGGGCCAAAAAGAACACCAGGAAAAGAATAATAAGAGCCATATTTATTTTTTGTGGTACCCTCAGAATAGACAAAATAAATTGCAGGAACAAAGCAATAAATGCGACGTGAAGTCCGGAAATTGCCAGAACGTGGATAACACCTGTTTTTTGAAAATCTGCAACAACCCCTTTTTCCAGGTTTCCACGTTCACCTAAAATTAATGCTTTGACAATTGACGCTGAATTGCCAGTTAGATGTTTATCAATTATTGAGCGGATTGAATGACGTGTTTTATTAAAAATATTGCTTTGTGCCCAATTACCTTTTCCACTAAAGATATGTAAAACTTTGGTCTCTTTATGCAGACGGAACTGTAAAAAACGGTTATTTAATTGCAAGTACCGCCTGTAGTTAAACTCTCCCGGATTTGTTGGTAAACCCGCTTGCTGAGGTTTGCCGAAAATATGCAGGACATCCCCATATTTAAAGCGTTTGCTATACTTACCCTGACTGATCACAACAAATCCATCTGAAACAAGCATTTTGTCTTTTAAAAATACTTTGTCACATTTCATCAGGTAAATATCAGGTTTACCTTCACGAACACTCACACTTTCAATCGTTCCCTGAAAAGCATCAATATTATTATAAAAAAGATTATTCTCTGCTTGCGAAAATGGATACAAAGAAAACCAGGATTTTAATATACCGGATAATAAGAAAAGTATAAGTACAGCATAAAACAATCGGAAATCATTTTTAAAATTAAGTGCAGCATAGATGAGAATGACTAAAAAAGCAGCCATTAGATAAATTGGAGAAACAAAATTCCCGCTGATCCATCCAATGGTAATACCAGTGCTGAATATAAAAAAAAAGTAAAGCGATGGCAATGTATGATAATACTTTATGAGTTTCATTAAATAAGGTTTAGTTTCATTAAATCGTCTGCAATTTCAAGATTAAAATTATTATCTTTTAGTATTCTATTTTTTAAATCCGGCGTATCGTTTTCAGGATAAATATGAGAAACAACAGTATGTTTGATTCCACTGTTATTTATAAACCTGGCAAGTTTAGCTGGTGTCAAATGCCCATCTACAGCCTGTTTATCACTTCTTGAGCATTCAACAATTGCCATATCTGCCTTATGGGCAAACTTAACCAGTTCATCCTGGTAATCGGTATCACCACTATAAAAAAATCTTTTCAATCCTATAAACATGTAAGCAATAGAATTTTCAGTATGTAATGTTTTCTGTGTTTTTATCTTGTAGCCAGCCCAGTCATATTCCGAGCTATCGGATTCAATGAGAATTGGTGGTAATTTTTTTATCCAATCCCCCTGGGTTAAAGATAAACAGTTAAACCAATATTTCAACCCAACCGGTCCAAAAAGTACCATTTTTTGATTAGAATCCGCTTTTAATAAATATCTTCTCATCAAAATAGCCATAACGTCCGAACAATGATCTTGATGAAAATGTGATAAAAAGATAGAGTCAATATCAAGCACATCTACATTAAGTTGGTTTAATTTTTGCAAAACTCCAGGGCCACAATCTAACAGGGCCTTGTGTTTTTTACTTTCCAGCAGGTAACCTGAGGGGTTTCGCTTAAAAGGAGAAACCATAGTTCCGGAGCCTAAAATTGTTATATTCATAGAAATATTTTTATTTGTAAATTTTATATGTATTTTATATACGATTTTTTATTTGGTACTTAAATTATTTTATGATCGACCAGAGGGGGTCTGTATGAAACAGTTAGTATTATTAATCTTCATTGTTTCTACTTTTTTTCTTTTACAGTGTGGCGGTTCAAAACTAGAAGAGGGCGATCAACAATATGCCCAGAAAAAATACACACACGCACTAAACAATTACCTTGCTTATAAAAAAGACAATCCACAGGATGAAAGTGTGAATTCTAAAATTGCCTTATCTTATATGAACAGAGGTAAAGAATTATACACAAAGACACGCAATATTGAAACTTTTTCAGGAAATTTTGAGAAAGCTAACAAGTTCTTAGGAAACGGTTTCTCTACTACTGAACACAAGAACGAATATAGTGAATTACTTTTTGATCTAGCCTTAGCATATAAAGCGACAAAGCCGCAAAACGAGATACAAAAAGAGCAATACTTTAGCAACACCTTGGATTATCTGGCAATGGCGCTGGATAACAATGAAAATAATTATAAAGCCGACTCTTTGCTAAACCAGATTTATGATGAGAACTTTCAAAAAATGTATGACAAAGGGATTGCTTTTTACAATAGAGCAAAAAAAGAAAGAAATAACCCTGATTTATATTTAAGCGCAGAGAGATATTTAAAGCAAGCTGTGGAGTTTAACTCAGCAAGTGAAGAAGCTGAAAAATATTTAAGCAAAACACGAAAAGAAACAATAGGCATATTACAAAGCAATTATCCATTTTCATTTTGTGTTCCAAATTATCAAAAAAAGGCAAATATTGTTTATATAGATTTTACCATTCAAAACTTTTCCACAGAAACGATTACTTTCGAGATGGATAAATTACAGTTAATTTCCACAATGGGTGATGCGTATAAAGTTGACCTTAAAAAAACAGAAGAGTTGGAAAACGCTTTTGTTGATAAAACAAAATTAGAACCACGTAAAATGGTCGATGGCCAGATTGCCTTTGTATTTGCAAAGGATGCGCAAATTGAATCGTTGAATTATTTTTATGAGGACAAAGAGATTACCAAATACTTCCCATAATCTCTCACCAAAGTGTTAAAAAAAAGGCGTCCCGAGTATTAAGGACGCCTTTTTAATTTAAAACCAATGCTAAATTATTTAAGCATTAAGATTTTCTTACGTAGTTTATGTTTATTATCCACTGTGATTTGATAAACATAAAACCCGGAACTCACACTATTACCTGATATATCTTTACCATCCCAAACAGATGTTTGAACTCCGCCTTCAAGTTGCTGATTAATCAGCGTTCTTACTCTTTGGCCGAGAACATTGTAAATTTCAAGCTTAACATGTGCCTGCTCAGGAATTAAAAATGTAATTGTTGTGCTTGGGTTAAATGGATTCGGGCTATTTTTAGCGACCTTAAAACCAACTTCGCCTTCAATATCTTCAAGTCTTATATTTGAAACCTGAACTGCCGCTGAAGTGCTTCCATCTGTACTTGCACAAGTAACAACATTTGCGTCAGAATCATAAGTGTATCCTGTTTTACTTACATCATCAACGCAGAACTCAAAAGTTCCATTACCAAAAATCCAACGTGATGAGCTTGAAGCTTCGCCATTTGAATTTGTCGTTAACGATACAGATTGTGTTACACTTCCACCCCAGCTGCCATCAATAGATGCGTTGCTAACCGGATCACCATTCTGATCAACGATTTTAACTGTTGCATGGGCTCTGCTAAAAACAAAGAATGTCTGTTTAGAAACATTAATACTTTCAACATGCATTTCATCTCCAGCAGGTGGATCAGAAACAGTAATATAATTTACCTTGGTTTCAGTATCATTTCCACAGGCATTAGTTGCTGTTAATGCAACTGTATAGCTGCCGGCGCTGTTATATGTATGGTTTGGGTTCTGTGCTGTTGAAGAACCACCATCGCCAAAATCCCAGCTGAAGCTTGTTGGATTATTTGTTGTGTTGTCTGTAAATGATACATTCAATGGAGTATCACCGGATACCGGTGTTCCACTAAATTCAGCAACAGGTAAATCACATGGAGGATCTGTAACAGTTATATAATCAACTTTTGTCTCAGTATCAGTTCCACAGGAATTTGTAGAAGTCAAAGCAACTGTATAAGTCCCGGCTGAGTTATAAGTATGGCTTGGATTCTGAGATGTAGAAGATCCGCCATCACCAAAGTCCCAGCTCCAACTTGTCGGATTATTTGTTGTATTATCAGTAAAAGCTACATTCAACGGAGAATCACCGGACAATGGTGTTCCGCTAAAATCTGCAACAGGTAAATCACAAGGAGGATCAGTTACCGTGATGTAATCTGTTTTTGTTGCACCATCACTGGCGCAAGCGTTTGAAGCTGTTAAAGTAACAGTGTATGTGCCGGCTGCGTTATAAGTATGATTTGGATTCTGCGAAGTAGAGGATCCACCATCACCAAAATCCCAATTCCAACCGGTAACATTTCCTGTTGAAGCGTCTGTAAAAGCAACATTTAATGGCGAATCACCTGACAGTGGTGTTCCGCTAAAATCTGCAGAGACTGTTGGATCTGTTACAGTAATGTAGTTGGTTTCTGTATGAGTATCGCTTCCACCTGGTCCTGTAACAGTTAAAGAAACTGTATATGTTCCTGCGGAAGTATAATCATGAGATGGGCTTTGTGCAGATGAAGAACCACCATCACCAAAATCCCAGCTCCATGTATCAATTGTGCCAGAAGAGTTATCCGTGAAATTTACAGTAAGAGTTGGGCAACCACTTGTTGGGCTTGCTGAAAAAGCTGCCGTTGGCGCTGTAGGTGTTCCTGTATTAACTGCATTAAAAGCATTGATACGACCAGCACCTAGTTTTCCTGCATAGGCAGAGTTTCCTGCAATACCATAAATGTCATCAGCAGTATCAAATAATCTTTGTTTAACTTGTTCTGCTGTCCATGATGGGTTTTGAGACCAAATTAAAGCTGCTGTACCGGCTGTGTTAGGAGTAGCCATAGATGTACCACTTAGTGAAGCAACATAATCATTGTTTGGATCATCATGATCATGGTAAGTGGCATAAATATCTGTTCCAGGAGCAGAAATATCAACAAATGTTCCATAAGTAGAAAAGTCAGATTTTACATCATTTTGATCTGTTGAAGCTACACCAATAACATCAGCTCTATCTAACATATAATCTGAGCCTTCATCATCATCATTTCCGGCTGCTTTAAATACAAGACCGCCACTGGCAATAAAATAATCAAGAGCATCGCCTAAACCACCAGAGTTAGAAGAACCCCAGCTACAAGATGCAATACGCGCACCATTATCTGCGGCATAAATAAAAGCATCGGCAATATGGCCCATATCAACATAGCCAACTTCAAAAATAAACAGGCGTCCGGAATAACCAATACGCAACGCCATTAATTTTACACCATTTCCATTTACCTGCTGGCTGCCATTTCCCCAACCACCGGCAACTGATGAAACAGCATAACCATTATTGTTTATCGCGCCAATTGTTCCGGTAATATGTGTTCCATGGCCGTTAAAATCTCTTGGATCATTATCTGGAGTATCCGCATCTTCACCGGAAAAACCAGTTTGATTGTCAACAAAGTCCCAACCGATCCAGTCATCAACATACCCATTATTATCATCATCAACACCGGCAACACCATTTTTCTCTGCTTCATTAATCCACATATTCCCGGCAGAATTTTCAGGATTATCTATAGAAGCATTTGCACCACCCAAATCTTTATGAAAATAACGAACACCTGTGTCCATACAAGCAACAATTATTTGGGAATTACCGGTTTCAATATCCCATGCTTCAGGCGCATCCATATCATGGTCGTTTGCCTGGTCCAAATGCCATTGATCAGCTAAATTTGGATCATTTGGAGTACCATATACTTTGTGTATTCCGGAAGGTTGAGCATCAATTACACCTGGAAGTGCTTTATATCTCTTGGCAACTTCTTCAATGTCTAATTTGGAGTTAACGGTAACTTTAAACCAAAGCGAAAGATCAATAACCCTATCTTGATAGAACTTTGGTTTTTTATTCGGATATTTTTGCAGCAATTCAGAAACGCCTACCAGCTTATTTAGAGCATCTAATTGTGGTAAGCCAGTTACGCCTTTTTTATGTGCTGCAGAGGCAACGATTTTATTTACGGTTTCTTTACTGAATTTTACAACCAAATTTGTTTGGTTATACCCGGCAAATGCTGGGACGTCATTTTTCTGGTCAACAGTTTTAACTTTTAGCTCGGATGCAAATAGAAAAGAGGTAAAACATAACAACAGTAAAATGGCAAAACGATTCATAAATATCTCCTTCAATAAAATGAATGGTTAGTAAAAGGTTAGTTGATTAATACGATATAAAAGTTCCTCCTTTCATTGAGTGAAAAAAGTATTGTTAATATTTCAATTTTAGCAGGGAAAATTAATGGCTGATTCTATGCAACAAAAAACACGAATGCAATAATTTAATTTATGGAAAACAGATCAATCGAAACATTTATCACAATAATTACATTTATCGTTTAACATTTCTGTAGATTATTATATTTTTTTTCTAAATAGTGTAGTTAGATTATAAAAAGAAGGCAAATTCGTATTAGAAAAATTTATTATATGAATTCATCTTTTATATTAAAAAATTCCGGGTGTTTTCCTAGCCTGACAAATATTTTTACAAGCTCCGGATCAAATTGAGTACCGGCATTTTTTTCCAATTCAAAAAAGGCCCTCTGAGGAGTTTCTTCCGTTCCATAATATCTTCGGGAAACGATAGCTTCATAAGTATCTACGATGGCGAGAACACGGGCCAATATTGGTATGGCCTCTCCTTTTAAACCATCAGGATAACCATTGCCATCAAACCGCTCGTGATGATGCCGAATTATAGCTGCAACCTCATGTAGCTCATCGATATTACCAACTATTTTACTGCCGATTAGCGGATGTTCTTTTGCCTCGTGATATTCACTTTCCAGTAATGAACTGTTTTTTTTCAGAATATGGTCAGAAAGACCAATCTTTCCGATATCGTGTAAAATCGCCGAAAGATTTAAACAATATTTTTGGTCATCAGTCAAATTAAGCTCATCTCCCATTAATTTTGCGTAATGAGCCACTCTCATAGAATGGCCGGAAGTATAGCTATCTTTCGCTTCTAAAGCACTAATCAATGCCTTAATAGCTTTTAAAAGGGCGGTTGCGTTACGTGGATTTTGACGATCATGTTCGATGCGTTTTCGTTCAATATTTCGACTGATAATGGTTGGGATATTCTGCAGGTTAAATGGCTTGGATAAAAAATCTGATGCTCCTTTACTTAATGCCGACTGAAGCAATTGTTCATTTTCGGAGGCAGTAATAACAACAAATGGTACATCCAGCAAATAATTATGAACAGCATCCAAAAGCTCTAAACCAGATCCATCCGGTAAAACTATGTCTGAAAAAATGATATCAAAGTGCTCTGTTTTTACTTTTACCATAGCATCAGAAAGGCACTTTACCCCAACATAGTTATATTTGTGTTTTTCAAATGTTTTACAAATTGCGCGATGAGTTACTGCCTCATCTTCAACTAATAAAACCTTATGACTCAATCCATTGCTCATTTAAAAGCACTTTCACCTGTTATATGCTGCCCCACAATTAAGGTATGTATCTCATGTGTACCTTCATATGTGAGTACAGATTCCAAATTCATTGAGTGGCGCATTGCCTGATATTCATCTGAAATACCATTAGCGCCTAAAATTGTACGTGTACTACGGGCGATTTTTAAAGCATTGTTTACGTTGTTTCTCTTAGCCAGCGAAACATGGTAATGTCTCGCTTTACCCTGATCTTTTAACCGGCCAAGTTGATAGTTTAAAAGTTGTGCTTTAGTAATCTCAGTTACCATTTCAACAAGTTTTTCCTGGGTTAATTGAAATCCGGCAATAGGTCTATCAAACTGAATACGATCTTTAGAATAGGACAAAGCCTCATCATAACACGCCATGGCTGCACCAATTACACCCCAGGAAATTCCATATCGAGCTTCGTTTAAACAGGATAACGGCCCTTTTAATCCGCTGATATCCGGCAATCTGTTTTCTTCAGGAATTAGGCAATCCTGAAAACTTAACTCAGCCGTATCGGAGGCACGTAAAGAAAATTTACCACTGAGCGCAGTAGCTGTAAAACCCGGTGTTCCTTTTTCAACCAAAAAGCCTTTTACTCCGTCTTCCGTTTTTGCCCAGATAACCGCTACATCAGCAAGTGTACCATTAGTGATCCACATTTTTGAACCATTAAGTAACCAGCCGTCATTCGTCTTTTTAGCTTTAGTAAGCATTCCATTTGGGTTGGATCCAAAGTCAGGTTCGGTTAATCCAAAACACCCAATTTTTTCGCCCGATGCCAGTTTTGGCAACCATTTGTTTTTCTGTTCTTCCGATCCATATGCTTTTATTGGAAACATTACCAGGCTACCCTGAACAGAAGCAAAAGACCTTAAACCGGAATCGCCTCTTTCCAGTTCTTGCATAACTAACCCATAAACAAAGTTAGATAATCCCGGTCCACCATATTTTTCAGGAACGGTAACACCCAATAAACCCATTTCACCCAATTGGGGAATAATATCCATTGGAAAAGTGCTTTCACGGTGATGTTTTTGAATTACAGGCATAAACTTTTCGTCCACAAACTCGCGGACAGTTTGCCGGATCATCAATTCATCTTCGGAAAGCTGATCTGTTATGTTATAATAATCAAGACCCTGAAACATTCTATACTCCAGATAACATAACTATATAAGAAGAATACTTTTCAATAGCTATGATGCACATTACAAATATTAAAAAATAAGCACTCCTCATGCTTATTTCTGCATAAAAAAGTGCTGAATTGTTTTTTGTTATTTTCGTGAGATAAACCGGTTCAACAAACTTAAAAAATCCAGTTTATTTCAGCACCATAAATTAAAGCATTATAGGTCTCATTGCCATTAAAAAAGGTAGGTTCTGTGTCAGGATTTTGAAGCACCTTTAGCGCTTCGGAAGTAGAGAAATCCATTTGGCGTGTATTTGTGCCGCCAATCAATTTCAAAGAGATGGTATTGTTGAAAAAATATTCCAATGATACGCGCCCATCGGCTTGCCAATAGTTGTTAATTAAATCATCATCACCACCGTTTTGTGCTTCATTCATTGCAAAATTAAGCGTAGACTCGAACACAAGTTTACGTGGCATTATATCCCAACGGCTGCTTTGGTAGATAAAGAAATTATTACTAGATTTAGAGTCCGTGAGTAACAAACGGCTAAAAACGCCGCCTCCTGAAAAGAAGATATTATTTGTAGGCCGCGTGTAGAAGTTAAGGCTGCCAATAAACTGTTCCGTTCCAAGAGGAGCACCTCCAGGGATTTTGCTGTCATCATCTAAATCAAGATAGATTGATGTGAGGGAAATGCGGTTGATATTAAAATCATGCGAAATACGGGCTTCCCACTTTCTGGAAATTTTATTCGTCCTTGTTTCCTCTTCTTCATCATTAAAAACCGATCCACTAATATCATCACGAAAACCAAATGCTAAAGTTAGTTCAGGAAATTTTTTTATTCCGGTTGTAACTGAAAGATCGCCAATACGGGTTGTTGTGGTTGGGATATTATTTTCATTTTCAAGATTGTTATCATACTGTTCTACATCCGCACTGAGTAATAAAATATTTGGGAAATTGTAAGCGCTTTGAACCCTGAAACCCTCACGATCATTCAAAAGAAACGGGTAGCCTGCAGAGTAAAAATTGAAACCCAATCTCTGGTAAAAAGCGATCAACTTAAACTGATCATAACGGAAATCCAGACCACCTTTATAAGTAAGGTCGCTTACACTTCCAAAACCTACCGTATCCTTTTCACTCAAAAAACCTTCACCGAAAAGCTGGATATGATTATCCCATAAAAACAGAGATGCATCACCACCAAAATTTTGATTGCCAAGTGGATCATTTAATGATTCGCCAATTGAGCCTTCTTCATCTTCAGCACGTAAATAATGAAAACCTGCTTTATAAAACCCACGTTCACCTGCTTTTACAGACACAGCTCCAAGATATCTCCTAAACTGACCGCTTGTCTCAAATTGCTTATAAATGTTTCGAATTCGCGAACCCTGAGAAAATGCTTTTTGGGCTAAACCGTAAACAGTCTTAAACTCGAAAAATGACTTGCGGCTCCAGACATTATCAAAGGCGAGCTTTACTTTTCCACCTCTAATCTCACGGCTTTGAAGGAAAAATTCCGAGCCGGATTCATAAAAATCACCCAAAACAACTTCATGGTTAGAAATGCGCAGACTAAGGCTCAAACGGTCTATATCATTATGACTGCTAAAATCCAAAGTATTCCAATCATTATTGCGAATATCACCAAGAAGACTTACATCAAAATCCTGCGTTCTTGCAAAAATTGAAAGATTTAATGATTGACTTAAACCAGGGATCAAAGTTGTTTTACCGTAATCTTTGCTAGACACCGTATCCGGTTTGATTTCCGATTTTTCATCGTAATCAAAATTAAGGGTGCTTAAAGAAACGCGCCCGGTAACATCAACGCTTTTTTGGGCCAGTATTAACGTTGGTAACACCAGTAAGAGAATGAGATATTTTTTCATGTTTTTGTCTTGGTAGTTATCGAATAATAATCCGTCTTGTATTATCGCGGGTAATGTTTCCGGCCAAATCTTCTGCATAAATTTGCAAAGGATTTTCGCCACGGACCAAATAGATTTCGGTCTGAAAACTACCATCGGTATTTGGCTGTATTTCTTTACCGTTAATCAAAATTCGTTTTAGCTGTGAAGAAGGTTGCGGATCAATTATAACACCTCTGATAATCTGGAGAAATCTTTCGCCACGGGCATTATTGATTCTATCTGGTGGCGGTGGCGGCTCCAATCTAAAAAAATTAGTTTGTGCAGGCTCGGTTATTGTAATGATTGGTTTTACCGTATCCAGGAATATTCTTTCGGCCATTTCCACTGAGTTTTTAGAAAGATCAATAGCTGCAATTTTGATATCGTTGCGCCCTTCATGCAAAATAACTGTTCTGTTAAATGTACCACGACCCCGTACTTCGGCAACTTCATCTCCGTTAAAAAATACTTTTATTTTATCAAGAGGTGTTTCATCAAAGACAGCACCACTTAAACTATAATTGCGTTTATTTAAGAAACCGCTAACCAACGGTGATGAAAGCTGAATTTGCGGACGGCGCGTATTTACAAAAAGGCGTACAGTTTCTACTGCGGACTTGCCATCTTTTTCTGCAGCAACCCGAATATTATTAAATCCCTCGCGGATCGTAACCTTTCCGGAAAACTGTCCGTTTGGCGCTACATTGATTGGTACTCCGGCAGCCATAACTCTTGCGCCTGCAACTGTACGTCCGCTAATTTGAATGCCACTTCCTAATACAGCAGGATCAGTTTGTTGAGCCGGAATTTTATCTACCTGTAAAACAAAATCACTTGGCGTGGTTTGCTGGTTCTGGCCGGTGGATTGAGTCGGCTCGGTTGGTGCCTGCCCTTTTTGAACCGTTGTTTGCTGATTTGCACCAACTAAAACCTGTCCATCTGCATCTTTGGATGATACTGCTACCAGACCCTCTGTTACACTTACTTTGGTGGTTAATTGCTGGTTAACATTAACTTCCAGCTCCGTTCCACGGATAGCCACAACAGCACTCGGACTTTCAATTCTGCGGCTTTGGCGGCCACTGACCACTTTTTTAAACTTGGCCCAAATATTTCCCGCCCACAAAGAAAAAGACATTTTATCTTCGCCATCTTCATCTTTGGTTTTTATTTCTTTTATATCAAAAATTGTGCTCTGGTCGATTCTTAATTTCGAACCATCGGGCATTTCAATTTCCACCCGCGAGTTAGAGGCTGTTTTAATGCGGTCGCCCTGATAAACACGTCCATTAATTTTTGCCTTTAACCAGGATGTTTGTTTAGCAGGCAAGCGCTGTACATCACCAATAACAAATTTAATTTTGGCCGAACTTTGCTTTTGGGCAAATGCTGCAGGCAATAAAAACAGAACAATTAGAAATATGTATTGAAGTTGTTTCATTTTGGGTCCTCTTAACTCAGAATTTTTCACAGGATTCACTGGCACGATATTTCCTGCGCATTATCAATTTGTTATCGGATTAAGATCATTTTTTTGGAAGTTGTAAAATCACCGGCACTAACCCGGTAAAAATAAATACCGCTGGCTACCTGTTTCCCGAGGCTGTTTTCACCATGCCAACTGACCTCTATTTCGCCACTTTTAACCTTTTTGTTTAGCAGATTTTTTACTTTTCTACCAAGGACATCAAAAACATCCAGTTTGGCCTGAACGCCATCTGCAAAAAATGGAACGGAAAGTTTGATTGTCGTGACCGGATTAAAGGGATTTGGATAGTTTTGGGAAAGGGCATATTTAACCGGTAAAATTTGAGGCGTAAAATTCTCATCTTCAGAAGCAATCAGTTTTAAATGGTTTTGTGTTTTATTGTTTTCAATCTTAAAAGAATCGCGCTCTTTTAGATTGAACCACTCACCGCTTTCCAAATGATACAAATAAAAATGTATTTCTGATGAACTGCCAACATTCTCCCAGCTTAAAACAATTTCTTCTTTATTACTTCCTTCCACAATTAAGTCCCAAACCTGGGATGAGTCGACTGAATTGAAATCTTCAAGACCTGATGTAAACAGACCCTTTGTTTCTTTCGAAAAGAGACGGATATTATCATAAATTGCCGGAGGTTCTAAAGCACTTTGATAAAAATAAGGATACTCCTTTTTATCAACGGCAAGACCAAAATAATTATCTGTATCAGCCGAGCGGCCCTGCTTTACTTTTAAGCGGATAACTGCATCCTGTTCATTTTTGCTGAGAATTGAGCTTGTTTTTGGCAGGCTTGTTTCGAGCAGAACAAAAGGTTTCGGATTATAGTGAACTGAAAGCTCCTGGTTTGTTTTTAACCAGTATCCTGTGTTTATGCTCATTTTTGAGGATGTTTCGTGCCGGTAACCACGAGAGATATTTGATGCATTCCAATAATAAATTCCGGAATTTATCAAACCATCAGAAACAGCCTGTTCAAAAGTGAAAGAAGTTCCTGAGTTCGTTGAGAACGTAATTTCATCAAAGCTGATATTCCATGACCAGGGATTGCCGATCATATTCCAGCCATTCTGCAGTTTAACAACAAAATTGTTATTTGCATCAATCATTTCGTATTGCTGCAGATCCACATGAATTATTGATGTGCTGAAAACCCAATAACCCAAACCAGCCAGAATCGAATCTGGCGTAATAAACTGATAGCGCTCATCCTGCCAATGGCGTAGTGCCTTTAGATTTGGTGCGTTAATTTCAACACCACTTCCTAATATTTTGCGCGGCAAAGCTACCATCTGCCAGTAACCATCCATAATATCAATCTCGCCCGATTTGACATTTACCGAAACTGAAGAGCTGTTATCACCCAAGGCGCCATTCCCGGCTGTATCAAGAGCGGCCACCTGGAAAAGATAACGGCCGTTTTCCAGCGGATAAAAATCCAAACGTTGTTCATTTGTTGTATCGGATTCAATAACTGTTGGCTGTGCATCGTCAATTTTTGCAAAGCGGTAAATATAACGCATCAGGTTTTGTGGAGTGCCAATTGTACTAAAAGCCGTATCATTTGCCTCAAATGCAAAAGTAAGATTTGCCTGACGAACCGTATCGGGATATGATTTGAATAAAGTGGTTTGCGGGGCGCGTAAATCCCGATAGGAAACCAGCATTTGAACATCCATACTTGTGTGAACAGTTGTATCTTCCTGGACTACAAAATCGAGTTTACTATTATACAAAGAGTCTTTTACCAAACTTGCAGCGTCAAACCGAAATACAAAAACATCGTTACTGTTTCTATCCAGCTGAAGTTGTTTTGGAAAAACCGTAAGCCAATCCGGGAGATTGCCTTTTATAGAAACGGTAACCGGAACTGTTCCGTTATTCAGTAAAGTAACAGGCCGGGTTAGAGTATCGCCCTGTCCAAGCTGTACACTTAAAAGTGATAGAGAACTTCGTATTTCCTTAAAATCAATCCGCCCCTGCAATACTGGTGAATATGCGTTCGATGCTCCGTTGGTATCCACAAAAGCAAAGCGGTAATAAAACTCTTTGCCAAAATTTAATTCGTTGTCTTCAAAAGAAGTTGTGCCAAGCGGTATAAGTGAAAGGGCATTTAATGTATCAGGTTCAAAATTATCAAGGGAATCACGAAAAATCATTGTTCCTTTGAAAAGCCCTTCTTCTTCTGCGGCCACCTGTTGCCAACTCAAAGTAACTGATGAATCTCTTATTTCAACTGCTGCCTGAGGAATAGAACTTAAGGCCTGGGGCAAAGCAAGGTTTCCAAACAATCCAATATCTGACCGGGATTCTGTTTCACCATTGAATATTGCCGGATCGCCTTTATCAATAAGGCCCGAACCCGGAGATAATTTAAGATCATTAAATCCATCGACGTTCCCATCTGCACCAAATGGGTTGTACATAAACACCATCAAAGGGTCATCGGCAATATTTCCACTTCCCAGAGATGCGCCTGCTAATGCAGTATTATTCACGTAAAAATCATTATAGTTAATATCAATGCTGGAATTATCAGAACTAACGGCTGTGTTATTGGCCAATAAAATAGAATTTCGTAAATCTACAATGCTGTTATTTTTAGCAAAAAGACCACCACCATTTTGATTGAAAAGTGAATCATTATTGGCAATAATGGAATTTAAAATCGTTGCCTGACTATTTTCTAAAGCCAGCCCAATTTTATAATTATCTACCAGCACACTGTTTTCAATATTTAAGATTGCACCATTTGTTGCAAAAACTCCATTTCCATCACTATTCAGGCCATTGCTCAGAGCTTCGCCAACAAACGTAAATTGCATGTTTATGGTAGAATTGTCTATAAGAATATTAGCATTCCCATTCTCTGATAGAGACGTTTCCAGCAAGGTTACATTAGAATTATTTCTAAGATTTAGTCCTGTGCTGTTTGAAGAAACGTTGCTGCCGTTTTCACGAATTTCTGCATTTATAATAGATAGATCAGAGCTTAATGAGGCAACACCGAAAACATTATTACGCTGGACTTCCATTTGTGAAAGCGTCATTTCAGAGCCATTGAACTGCATACCTCTTTCATTATCTTCAACAAAAACGGCATTCAGCTTTCCTTTGTTATTATTAAACTGGGCTGCTTTCTCAAAATGCCTGATGTGAATTTTTTCAAAAACCAGACTATCATTGTTTTCTGCAAACAAAGCCTGTGTCCCAGATTGAATTCCATCATCTTCAAAAGTAAGGTTATAAGCTTCGAACAACTGTGTGCCTGATACATTTAGAACTGTCTGTGAAAATATATCCTCATTATCAAATTTCAGCACAACAGGAGCTGTATCTTGTGATGCAACAAATAAATCGTGATTAATAGAAATGTGTTCTGTAAAAACGCCCGGATGAATAAGAATTGAATCACCACTAAAGCTTTTAGTAATTGCCTGGTTAATCGATACAAATGGATTAGCAAAACTACCATCGCCATCTTCAGCATTGCCATCAACCCACCAGATTTTTGCCGAGCGGCTCTCATTCTCATAAATAACCCAGGATGTAAAACCGTCAATCTGTTCATAAACAAGAAGATCCAAATCGCCATCAGCATCATAGTCGATTGATAAAATGTTTTTAGGAAGAATTGGAACCGAAATAATATCTTGCGTTTGTAAAACCCCTTTTTCACTTAGCAGTAGGGTTATGTCGTTATTTGAATGCCCGATAGCAATATCGTTAAACCCGTCAGAGTTAAAATCTGCCGCATAAACCGACTCAATTGGATTCGCAAATTGACGGCGGTCTTTTTCAACTAAAACACCGTCTTCATCAATATTAAAAAGTTTTAACAGATTTTGCCCGCCACCTGTCCCGGCAATTATTATTTCTTCAGCATCCTTAAATGTACCGTCCTCCAAAACATTCGCTGTACTGATAATCGTCTGAGAACCGATTTCTGGCAATGTATTAAAGAAAGATGTGAACGAAGTTTTCTGATTGATAATCCTGGCAATATTTGTGTTATCCGTTCCGTTTGATGAAACCATATCAAACAGACCGTCATTATTCCAATCTGTCCCCGAAAATGTATGTGCCGTCCCATTTAGAATTATAGAAGTAAGAGTGGTAAAATCATAACCGGAAACCAATTCACCATAATAGCAATCTATTTGCCGGAATTCGTCCAGATCCAGCAAAATAGAAATATCAGGGATGCGATCATTATTAAAATCCTCGATTAAAACATCATTAAGAGTACCGGTGTTTGTATAACTTTTAGAAAATGTTTCAGTAAACCCATTGGCCAAATCATAGCTATAAGCAAAAAGGGATGTATTATTAAAAAGGATTATTTCATTTATACCATCCATATTTAAATCGGCCAGCCGTAATTTTGAATATTCAACACCGCTATCAAAGCTATTTTCTTCGCTATATGAACCATTAATATTTTTAAAGACCGTTACCTCTGTTCCGGACAGCTCGATTAATTCCGGGATTTGATCCGCATCAAAATCATTAAAAAGATATTCGTTATTTCCGTTTCTGGTTTGGATTATTCCTGCCTGTTGAAACTGGGCTTTTCCACGAAATGCACTTGTTCTGAATCTCCAGCTAAATCCATTTTCCAAGGCACCACTGCTTTTGGTTTTAATAGAATCAGTCAAAGTAACCGTAATAATTTCCCCGGCTTGTAATTTATCCTGCGCTGTTAAATAGAGTGTATTTGAGGGACTGTTAAAAAATGGACTAAAATCTATATTGCCTGAAAAAGAACCTTTGACAGCAATGTTTTCTTTTACCAGGCTTGCTTCATCCATTTCTCTCTGAAAAAAGATTTTAAACGGATTATCTTTGTCAACATCTGCCCTGTTTGGTGTAGGATCGACTAAAAATAATGAGCTCTGATCCAAACCTATTGTGTACAAATTAATATTGAGAGCGGACAAAGAAGCACTTATTTCAGAACCATCATTATTCGTTTCAGTATCTACCGCTTCCCAATTGGAAGCATTATTTTCAAGAATTTGAATAGATTCCGGCAGTGGCCGGCCTAATAGATCAAGTTCTGAAGATTCAAGATAAAAAGTGATTCTTGCATCGCTGGATGATAAGCTGACATTGCTCCAATCGAACTGGTAAATCTTTGGTAAAAATGATTGAATGCCCTCATCGATATTAAAAGTTGTATCGGGATGCGTTTTGATTACCAATGTGCTGTCTCCAACTGGGTTTAATTGTCCCGAATTAAATTCGATTTTACCGTCTGCAAACCATACATTTTTTTGAGGTGCAAATAATTTTATCTTCACGTCTGAAGCTGTGCTGTCAAATAATTCCCAGGATGTATTTATTAATGGAATAGATAGTTGTTGCTCAACCGATGCCTGGTCTGTTGTACCCCAGTAATTCTGGCTTAAATTGAGACTGGTGATAGTAGTTGTTGAAGTTATATTATTCAGTTGAGTTTTGTCGCGGTTATGGAAAAGGTTATTGCTAAGATTTGCCGCCCCACCTACTGAAACCTGAATAGTATTATCAAAAAAGAGACCGCCACCGTTATTAAGGGCTGTGTTTCCTGTAATTGTATTTGTCCAAACATTAATAGCTGAACTAATATTGGCAAAAGCCAAAGCCCCGCCATTATTATCTGCCTTATTATTTACAATAATATTCTTTCTAAAAAACACATTAGCCGAAGATTCAATAGATCCTGCACCACCATTATTTCCTGCCTGGTTTTCAGCGAAGGAATTTGATCTGAATGTCCAGACAACCGAATTCCCTTTTAGATTAAGTGCTCCTCCATCTGTAGATGCCGTGTTATGAGATACGATATTGTCTTGAAAAAAACTATTTCCACTTAGCCCGTTTGAACGGATAAAAACCGCACCGCCACTATCTGCAGAATTTGCGTAAAAATTATTTTTGTTGATTTTTACATCAAAACAATTTACTAACGCCAGGGCACCTCCGTTATTGTTTGCTGCATCATTATTAAAGAATTCATTTGAATACATTTCAATGGTGCTGTTTTCGCCATAAATACCGGCACCAAAACTATTCTGATTATTGAAAATTTCACAATTTTCCAAAGTTAATGAGCTGTTAATTATTGATAATCCACTGCCATTGGCTGATTCTGTATGTGTAATCTTCAGGTTTTCAATGCGCATTGCCAAAGTAGAAAGAGAATCACCAGGGTTTAGGGTAATCGTTGGTGTATTTGCAGAACCAATAATTTGAGGTTTGGATGCCGTAGTTTCACCTTTTAAAACAAAATCGGGTTTATTAATGATTGAAATATTTTCATTGTAATCACCTGCAATAACAGAAACTGTATCATTTTTAGAGATATTACCTATGGCAAAGTTTATCGTTTTATATGGATTTACCTTGCTGCCGTCGCCGGAAGTATCATTTCCAGATTCACTGACCCAAATTGTTTTAGGCGGTAAAGACCAGGCTTTTGAAGAAAAGCCATCCATAGCAAAGAGGTAGATACATCCCAGTAAAATAGTAAAAATCCGATTGCGTGAATAATGCATATCGCACCCCGTTTAAATAGTTGGTTTTAAAAAGGGAAAAATGAACATTTATCGCCGTTTCATAAATGACAATAGTCACAATAGATAAGAATTATTGACCACTTTTTATCTTTTCTGTAGATAGGTTTTTTGCCAATATTTGAAGGAAAGCCAATCAGACTAAAATAGAAAATTATAAACAGGGGTTGAGGAAATTGAATGGTTACAGAATTTTTTTATAGATAAGGTATGTATCCCAAATTTTGTCCACATAGGTTGTTGTTTCGTGCGAACCATAGAAATACCCATATTTTGGCTGGCCATTTGGCCAAACCTGAAGGTGTAACTCCCAATCAGATTTTTTTAGCATTCCCAGATATGGTTTTACAATAGGCCATTTATTGTCCGACTTTTTATGATAAGAGGCTATCTCTTGCGCATCAAACACCCTTCCAGGCCCGGCATTATAACTTGCTAAAGCAAGGCGTGTACGGTCAACAGGTTTTGAATCAGGAAAATATCGCATTTGCTTCTTTAGATGGTAAATACCTGCTGTAATATTTTCACGTGGATTTTTCATTATGTATTTAATATCCAGTTCACGACTTATTTCTTCCGCCGTCATTGGCATTAATTGCATCAGGCCTTTTGCTCCCACACGGCTACGGGCTTTTTCTTTAAAACTTGATTCCTGAGCTATTTGAGCTACAATCAAGCGCCAGTCGAAACCATATCTTTTGGAATATTTTTTTATTATTGGTTTGTATTTATCAATGGAACGTCCTAAACGGCTGTTTTTTAAATTACGGCTTAATTTACCAAGATGTCTTTTATCCTGCAGACGTTGTTCAATTTCCGCAATAAGTGAATCACTGGACACATCACTTTTATCTACAACGGTAGGTTTATTGCAGGATAAAAAAGATAAGGTAAAAAATATAATGAGCAATGTAATCAATTCTTTCATCTAATTGAGGCTCATCCCTATTATTAAACCAACAATCAAACCAATCATTATAAATATACCACCAACAACAATGCCAACAGCCAGGTTGCCTTTTTCAAGTTCGCTTGGAATGTCAAAACGGGTGGTTTTATTAAAAAGTTTATAAGTCCCTACAGAAGATAATATGCCAATTATCACACCAAGTATGGCATAAATAAAATTTCGTAGCATGATAAAATCAAAAGAATCCATTTCCATAACAGGCCTCAAAATTTAAATATCTTTGGTTCGAATCAGATCGATAATACAGTTTTTTATATTTTATGTCAATCTTTGATTATTAAATAGCTTCTTTACTTTTTTTGCGGCCTCTGCAATTATTATAACATTTGCTGCACTCTTCCAAGAGGACACCTGTCACATTTTGAAACGCGGCAATAGCTCTCATCCAGCTCTATAAAGGCCTGCCCAAGTGTAAATGAAGGCCAATAAGAAATATAATATTTTAACCAGGGCTTTTGGCGATAGATACTTTTATAGGTGCATGTCCCGGGAATGTACAGATAAAAATCCTCCAGGTATGAAACAAATCCGATATTTCCTTTTTGTTGCGCGTGAGATAAATGTAAAGGTATCAACAGGTTTACAATTATTTCCTTAATACGCTGCCGGCCCAAATAAAATTTGTTTGTATGATTTTTAACAGGTTTTTCCAAAGCATAATGTTCCTGCCAGTAGCTGTCTGTTTTTAAGCTTAAGTATTCTTCAAGTTGCGATAATAAATCCGGATAAGGCAAGCGTTGTTCGATAAGCGAATAAAAAAAATCAAATAAGGAGTCCGTCTGATAACGGGAAATTAATGCAACCCAACCGGCCAAGCGGAATTGGGGATGGTTTAATGGCCTTACGGCAGCAAATTGCCAGTTAGCCTGCGAAAGTGCTGCAAAAGGCAATGAAAGTGACAATTGGTTGAAAATTCTTTTTAAACTAAGGGCGAAAGAATCCTTAAAGTCTGAATCAAGAAAACCGGCCAACCCCATGTACATGGCCAGCAACTGAAGCGGTGATTTTCTATATTTATTAACTTGCTCAGCACTGACCCGCAGGGCCAACCATTCAAAAACGTGTTTATTATACGGGTAACCCAATGCCCTTAAATAGGCTTGGTAAAAAAGCTGGTGAACAGAATGATTCTCCAGTTTTTTACGGAAAGCATGCATTTTATATTGCAAACGGTTGATTGCCAATTGCTGCAAATTTTTTTTAATATTTTGCGGTTTTTTTGCTGCCCGGCAATTTGTTTGAATATTTTTCTTTAGATATGCTTGCGGCACCGGTAGAACAAATATTGGAATTGCTTCAGAAAGCTGAACATGACGCGTACTTTCATCGCATCCAGGTTCATTA